>JBKJLN010000099.1:0-2818 GCA_046596935.1 Acidimicrobiales bacterium | reverse complement strand
CTCCTCAGGCTCAAGGAGCGCCGTTAAGCCTTGCGGGCGAGAGCCTTCCTCGGCGAGGCCCGGCGCCTCTGGCTGCCCCGGGTAGGCGTCATCGCCTCGAACTCGAAGTCGTCCAGCAGGGCCAGAAGGGCTGGGGCCTCCCATGCGCGGTTCCGCTTCCGGCCGATGGTGACCGGCGCGAGGACCGCCGCTTCCTCGAGCCGCAGGACCGCCTCGCGCGCCTGTGGATACGAGACGCTGAGCAGTGCTGCCACGCCGGGGATATCGATCACCGGTCGCGCCGCGAGCAGGTCGATGAGTCGCTGCGGCGCCGACGTTCGCCGAGGGCGCCCGACGGCCTCGCGCCAGGACGCCTGAAGGCTCGCCAGTTCGGTTCCGAGCCGGGTCGCGAGGACCGTCGAATCCTGCAACGCCCGCGCGAATCGCACCGACCACTCGGCAATCTCGCCCTCGCGGAAGAGGGTCAGCCCCTCGACGTACGAGTCGGCGTTGGCGAGCAGGACGAGGCTGATCGGGGGCACGAAGCGGACCGCGACCGCGCGGCGGCGCAGGAGGATGTGGATGATCGCGCGGCCGACACGCCCGTTGCCGTCGGCGAACGGGTGGATGGTCTCGAACTGCGCATGGGCGATGGCGGCCTGGGCGACCGGCGGCAGGTCCGTACGGTCCACAAACGTACAGAGATCATCCAGGAGCGGGCGGACCTCGGCCGCCGGCGGGGGGACGAACTCGGCGCGCCTGGGGCTGGTCGAGGAGCCCCCGATCCAGTTCTGCCCCTCCCGGATCCGACCCCCGAGATCCTCGTCCTCCGTCCCGGCGAAGAGGGTGCGGTGGAGCTCGAGGAGGTCGTCAGTCCCGATCCGGGTCGCGGTCGCTCCCAACTCGATCGCCCGCTCCATTGCGAGCACATTCCCGACCACCGATCTGGCGGTGCGATCCGCGGCCGCCGGATCGAAGATCGCCTTGGCGAGGCGGCGCTGTGAGAGTTGGAGGCCCTCGATGCGCGACGATGCCACGCTCTCGGCGCGAAGGAGCTGTCGGCTCAGCGCCTCGAGGCCGGCCAGGTCGGGCGCAGAAGCGAGCTCGCGGATGGCGCGTTCCGCACTGGCAACCGCCTCTGTGTCGGTCAGGGCAAACGAGGGGTCGATTGACGCGATCGGATCGGGGACGAACGCGTCGTATCCGAAGGTTCGGGACGCCGCGCCGAACCCTCCGGAGGTGCCTTCCCAGACCTGGCGCACAAGTCGAGGCATGCCTATCCCTTCATACCGCCGGTTGTTATGAAGGGTACCATCACAGACCTACGCAAACAAGAGACTTGTCACTGCTCCGTGAATATGGCACTGCTAACTGCTCAGTGACTTTGTCAGTCTCCACCGATGAGAGAGAGACTGACCGTGGACCGACGAGACCAGCAACGAATCGATGTCCTGGCCCGCTGGCGGGAGGGATCGCTGACCGTGGAGGAGGCCGGCGCCCTGCTCGGAACGAGCCAACGGACCGCCTGGCGGCTGCGCCGCCGCTTGGTGGCCCTCGGTGCCGACGGGATCGTCCACGGCAACCGTGGCCGGCCCTCGCCGCGACGACTGGCGGAGGCCACCCGGGCCCGGATCGTCGAGCTCGCCCGGACCCGGTACCGGGGCGTCAATGACAGCCACCTGGCCGAGCTGCTGGCCGAGGACGAGGGGATCCGCGTCGGCCGCTCGTCGCTCCAGCGGCTGCTCCGGGGGGCGGGCATCGGGACGACGAGGATCCGCCGCCGGCCGAAGTACCGAAGCCGCCGGGAGCGGATGGCCCAGGCGGGCCTGCTGGTCCAGATCGACGGCAGCCCCCACGACTGGCTCGAGGGTCGCGGTTCGCGCCTGACCCTCGTCGGTGCCATCGACGACGCGACCGGGGCGATCGTGGCCGCCACGTTCTGCGAGGCCGAGGACGGCCGGTCATACCTGACCATCCTGGCTCGGATGTGCCGCGATCACGGCGTCCCGGCGGCCGTCTATCGCGACCGTTCGGGGATCTTCGCCCCGACCCACCGGGGCGGCCCGCTCGGTGACGCCGGGACCCAGGTCGGGCGGGCGTTCGCCGAGCTCGGGATCGCCTCGATCGCGGCATCGTCCGCGCAGGCCAAGGGTCGGGTCGAGCGGCTCTGGGGCACCTGCCAGGACCGGCTCGTGTCCGAACTCCGCCTGGCCGGCGCCGACGACCTGGCCAGCGCCAACGTCGTGCTCGAGCGGTTCATTCCGCGCTTCAACGCGAACTTCAGTGTCTCGGCCCGGATCGAGTCACCGGCCTGGCGCCCGGCACCCGCCAAGCGGGACCTCGAGCGGATCTGCGCCTTCCGCTGGCGGCGGGTGGTTGGCAACGACAACACCGTCCGGGTCGAGGGCGCCATCCTGCAGCTGCCAGCGAGCCACGGCGGCCGCGGCCTGGCCGGCCGACGGGTCGAGGTCGAGCTCCGCCTCGACGGGCGGCTGGTCGTGGTCGACCGGGGTCGGACGCTCCTGGTCCTGCCGGTCTCGCCCGACCCCCATCAGCTGCGCGGGATCATCCTGACGGCGCCGAGCGGGCCCACCCCGGCGCCCGGCGGCACCGAGCGGGCCGGTTACCCACCCCGCGCCGACCATCCCTGGCGGAAGCGCACACTCCCAGCCAGAGAACGACGACTGACAGAATCACTGAGCAGCTGACGTGACAGAATCACTGAGCGGCGACATCGGAGCGCCACGATCTCCCCTGGCCTGATCTAGTCACGAGGCCGACCCTGGGCCGGCCGGCGAGGTCGTGGCGCTCCGATGTCGCCGCTCAGTGATTCTGTCAC
>JBKJLN010000090.1:0-3573 GCA_046596935.1 Acidimicrobiales bacterium | reverse complement strand
GCCGGGGCCACGAGCCCGATCTTGCCCAGCTCGGTCTTGGCCAGCGCCACGAGGTCCTCGTCGGCCATCGACCAGGTGTCGTCGCCCTCGAACACGAAGTATTCGAGGCCGAGGCACGTGCGGCCTTCCTTGATGAGATACGGCGACCACGACCCGAAGTTCTGGATTCGCCCGACCTTGACGCCCGGATCGTGCACATAGATCCAGTTGTCGGGAAAGGAGTACTTCTCCGGGACGACCAGGGCGATGGTCAGGAAGTCACGGAACGTCAATCCGTCGGCCGCCTTGGTCACCTCGGACGGAACAGGCGGATCCATGGCTGCCAAGAGCTGCGGGAACGGCATCGACGAGATGACGTGGTCGCATGGGTAGAGGGTCTCCGCGCCTTGGGCCGTTGTCGCCACCGACACGGCTCGCCCCCGCTCATGGCGAATCGACGTCACGCGCGCTTGCATGACCACCTTCGAGCCGGCCGCTTCCACCAGCTCGCGGCACCGCTCCCACATCATCCCCGGCCCGAACTTCGGGTACTGGAACTCCTCGATGAGACTGGTGATGTCGGTCTGTTTGCGCTTCGGCTTCAGCGCGGTGGTGAGGGCATTCAGGATGGTGAGGTTCTTGATCCGTTGCGCGGCGAAGTCGGCGGAGATCTCGGCCGCCGGCCGGCCCCAGAGCTTTTCGTTGTAGCTCTTGAAGAAGTGTTGGTACAGACGCTTGCCGAACCGGGCGCTGATCCAACCCTCGAGAAAGCGCTGGTCCTTGGGCGGACGGATCCGTGCCCATGCGTACGACATCATGCAGAAGAGGGCCTCGATCGGACCCAGGTTCATGAACGCGTTCAGCGGCTTCAGCGGGTAGTCGTAGTACTTCCCCTTGTAGAAAATGCGGCTCATGCGTGGCCGCAGTAGGAAGTCCTCGGGCGGGAGGATCTCGTGCCACAGCTCCTCCACGACGCTCACCTTGGTGAAGAACCGATGGCCGCCGATGTCGAAGCGCCACCCGTCGCGCTCGGCCGTTCTCGAGATGCCGCCGACCACCGAGTCGCTCTCGAGGACGGTCGCGGTCGCGCCCCGCTTCCCCAGTTGATATGCGGCTGTCAGGCCCGCGGGCCCCGCGCCGATGATGACGATCTCGGGCGTGTCACCGTCGCGCGGCGGCTGCGAATGCTCTTCCACGGAAGGGAGTCTGTCAGGGCACGTATGCGCCGAGAAAAGCCAGCGTTGCGTAGGTCGTGAGTCCCACGGTCACGAGCACCAGTCCGACCCGCTCCAACCAGGGCGCCCGGAGGGTTGCCGCCAAGGCGAGCACGAGCGGGAAGGCACTCAACCCGTAGCGCTCGAGCGAATCGAGGTTGGCGGCACTGGTGGCCACCAGGAGGATGGCCGCGGCGAAGGCGCCGTACGACGCCGGCCACCTCCGGAAGCAGAGAACCAGGAGCACCAGGAACCCGAGCGCCCAGGGAAAATGCAGGCCCGACCCCAGGTCGGCGCCGTCGGTCAGTTGACGGGCGGCTTCGATGAGTCGCGTGACCGGGTTCTCGAAGCCACCGCGGCGGTCGAATTCCTGCTGCAGGCGCAGCGGTCGGAGGGGATCGCCGTAGGCGATGAACGACCACGCCAAGTACGCGAGGCCGCCGACACCTGGAGCCACCACAGCCACCAGACGCCACAAACGCTCGCGGGTGCGAATACGACGGAATGACCGAGCGGCCTCGATCGCCGCCGGGAGAAAGAGCAGCACCCCGAGCGGGCGGCTGAGTCCGGCCAGCAGTCCCATCGCCGCTGCCCACCCCCACCGTTGGCGGCGAAGAGCGAGGAAGGTCGCGAGCGCGAAGAAGATCAGGAGGGATTCGGCGTAGCCCATGACGAGTACGAAGGCCGGCGGGAAAAAAGCGAGGAACCACGCCGCCCGCGACGCGGTGGCCCGATCACCGGTCTCGAGGCGAGCGAGGCGTTCGATCAGGATTCCGGCGCCGAGGGCGGCGACATTGACGATCAAGAGCAGTGACAACCGTGCGCCCAACACCGGATGGAACGCCTTGGCCAGCAGCGGCAGCAGCGGGAAGAACCGCAACGACTCCCAGGGCAGGTTGTTGTAGCCCGACTCGATGATGCGGAGGTACCACGACGCATCCCACCCGACGAGTCCCGACGGAGGCCGGCCGGACGGATCCCTGGCGCCGAGGTTGGTGACGAGGAAGCGGGCGAGGGCGAGGGCGCCGAGCACGGCGACGCGGGCGGCGGCCCACGACACGAACCCGGGGTTGGTGACCCAGGAGGCGACGCGAGGGCGGAGACCGTCCTCGCGTCGAGGCGAGCGGTGAGGGGCCGGTGCCCCGCTGGATTCCGGCCGCCGCGACCGCACCGTGATGGTCATCCGGTCACCTGGTCACTTGAGGGCCGGATGAAGCCAGAGGACGTGGCGTTCGTAGGCCGTGTCGTCGGGCTCGAGCAGCTGGCGATTGCCAGGTCGGGCGTTGCCGAAGGCATTGTTGACCCGCTCACAGCTCTTGGCCAGTGTGCGGTACCCGGGCATCCAGACGTACCAGATGTTGTGCCCGCCGCTCCGGGCCAGCACGTCAGCGGCGAATGCCTCCGGATCGGCCGCCCGCATGCGGGCGCCGTAGTCGACCCAGTTGACGATGCGAGGATCAGCCTGGTCGGGAAAGGTGAGCTCTTCGTATCCGTCGGGGAGAAGGCGGGTGACGTCGGGTCCGAGTTGGTCGGGGCAATACACGACGAGGTCGCCGGCCCGGCCTCCGTTGGCGGCGATGAGTTCGACCACGGTGTCAGCCGAGGTGCGCCGCAAGATGATGTTGCGCACCCCTCCCACGAGCCCGAGCAGGCTCGCCACGACCAGCACAACGGCGACGAGTCGACGGTCGGCCAGCGACGCCACACCGAAGGCCGCCACCAGGAGAATGAGCGGGAAGATCACCGAGGTGTAGCGGGTCGCGAACGCGCTGGCGGTCACCACGCCCGCCAGCACGGCGACGAAAAGGGTCATCCCGCCGACGGCCGCCTCGGCGCGGGCTCCCGGCCGGGTGCGAAGGTCGAGTTCGATCCGCTTGGCGTCGACGGCCCGTCCGAACAGCGCCAGCAGACCGAGCCCGGCGAGCAGCCCGGCCAGCGCCTGACCTTCGGGGAAGGGGCCACCGCCGAGGTCGACCAGCGTCGTGAACGCAACTTCCACGGGCCCGGGGGCGATGCCCCAGGGCGTTCCCGTGTGGGCCGCTTGATAGAGGAAGGTGGGGATCCAAGGCCCGAACAACACGACGCTCCCCGCGACCATGGCCGCCAGCGTCTTCAGTGCACCATCCCGTTGCTGTGGCCGCCGCCAGGCTCGCAACACCAGGGCGATTCCAACGACGCCGACAAGGTAAAAACTCCAGTAGTGGGTGAGAAGAAGCGCCCCGGTGACGGCGCCGAGAGCGACGCCGCGTTGCCCCGAAGGACGTTCGAGCATCCTGGCCAGGGCCAGCCAGCCTGCCGTCACCAGGAGGGCGACCAGCGAATACATACGAGTCTCGGTGCCGTAGCGAATGGCGAACGGTGAGGTGGCCAGCAGCACGAG
>JBKJLN010000445.1:0-4723 GCA_046596935.1 Acidimicrobiales bacterium | reverse complement strand
GCATCATCTATGCCGCCACCCGCGGCGCCAAGGTCATCAGCCTCTCACTCGGTGGCAACTACTCCCGAACGTTGGGCGACGCCGTCGCCGTCGCCGCCCGCACCGCCCTCATCGTGGCCGCATCCGGGAACGAGGCCGAAGGTGGCTTCGTGCCGGTGGCCTATCCGGGCGCCTGCCCCCAGGCCATGGGAATCGGCGGGCTGCGCTATGACGGGAGTCGAGCTCCGTACTCCAACGCCGGCTGCGAGCTGGCCGCCACCGGACCGGGCGGTGACCTCAGCGGCGGCGGGCGTCTGTTCCCTCGCAACGGCAGTCAGGAGGACCCGCGCAATGGCATCCTCCAGGAGGCCTACGACCCCGGCCGCGCCGCAAACAACGGCTTCGGCTTCTTCTACGACTCGGGGACATCGATGGCGGCCGCCCACGCCGCCGGCGCGGCAGCTGTCCTCCTTGGGCTGAACCCCGACATCGGGACGGTGAAGCGGGCGATGCTGGCGAGCGCCCGCGATCGCGGGGATCCCGGCGCCGACGACCAGTACGGGCGTGGGGCTCTCGATCTCGGCCGGGCCGTCGACCTCATCCGTTCCGGCAACGTTCCTTCCCCGCCGGACGCCGTCGGCTATCAGATGGTCGCCAGTGACGGCGGCATCTTCGCCTTCGGTGACGCCGACTTCTTCGGCTCGACCGGCAACATCAAGCTGAACTCGCCCATCGTCGGAATGGCCAGGACCGTCACCGGCCGGGGCTATTGGCTGGTGGCGGCCGATGGCGGCATCTTCACCTTCGGCGACGCCGGGTTCTTCGGCTCGGCGGGGGGTCTGTCCCTTGTTGCCCCGATCGTGGGAATGGCGGTCAGTGGAACCGGGCAGGGGTACTGGCTCGTGGGCCGTGACGGTGGGATCTACGCCTTCGGCGACGCCAAGTTCCTCGGCTCCACTGCCGGCACTCGGTTGAACAATCCGATCGTCGGCATGGCCACCAATCGGGCGGGCGACGGGTACTGGCTCGTGGCTACCGACGGCGGGATCTTCAGTTTCGGCGCCTCGACGTTCAAGGGGTCGACTGGCAACATCGCCCTCACCAAGCCGATCGTCGGCATCGCCCCGACGCCCACGAGCGACGGGTATTGGCTCGTGGCCAGCGACGGGGGGATCTTCGCTTTCGGGGACGCCGGCTTCTTCGGATCGACCGGCAACATCGCCCTCACCAAACCGATCGTCGGCATGGCTTCGACGTGCTTCGGTACGGGGTATTGGCTCGTGGCCAGCGATGGCGGAATTTTCGCCTTCGGCAACGCTCCGTTCCTCGGGTCGACGGGCAACATCGCCCTCACCAAGCCGGTCGTCGGCATGAACTTGGCCATCGACCACCGCTTCGGCCAGGGCTGATCATCCTTCACCCCTCAGGTCGTCGGGCTTCCTCCCGATCCCTGGGGTGACCCCATTCCTGAAATCCCTCGGGCTACCGTTCCCCACCGGGCGGGGCCGACTCCTGGGAAGAGCTGACCACTGATGTCTTTCGTCGTTGTTCGCCGCGTGGCCGTGCTGGCCGTGCTCGTCGGGGCGATGACCGTCCTTCCGATCCGCACTGCTTGGAGCGCGCCGTCCGTTCGGTTGGATGAACTGCCGGCCGACCCGGGCGAGGTCGTCGATCTGACCCATCCTTCGTCGCACCTCGGTGTGCGTTGGATCGGGGAGGAGACCGACGCCCTCGAGCTGCGGTGGCGTGCGGAGGGGGCCCGATGGTCGCCCTGGGAGGCCGTGGAACTCTCCCATGACCTGGGCGATGAGGACGCCGGCATTCGGCTCTCCGGGCTCACGGTGGCCGACGATGCCGTCGACGCCCAGGTCCGCGTCGTCTCGGGCTCCCCGGCCCAGATCGAGATCGTGGCCATCGATACCGAGCACGGTCCACGGCGCCTCGTGGTCGAGCACCCGCAAGCGATGGCGCAGTCGCTGCCGACGACACCGACGAGCACCACCTCGACGAGCACCACGACCACCACGACTGCGCCCAGACCCTCGTCACCTCCGCCGGTCGCACAACCTGGCGTCATCACGCGGGCCCAATGGGGGGCGGACGAATCCATGAAGGGCAACGACCCGCCCGAGTTCGCCACCGTTCGCCGCCTCGCCCTCCACCACACGGCGGGCGCTGAAGGCGATGACCCCGCCGCCACCGTGCGGGCCATCTACGCCTACCACACGCAATCCAATGGCTGGAACGACATCGGCTACAACTTCCTCGTCGACTCCTCGGGACGGATCTACGAGGGACGTCGCGCCCGCGCCTACGCCCCTGGCGAGATCCCGACCGGCGAGGACACCGACTCCCGCGGGGTGATCGGCGCCCACATCTCCGGCAACAACACCGGCACTGTCGGTATCGCCCTGCTCGGCAACTTCGCCACCGAGGACCGCCCGACGTCCGCGGCCATCAATGCCGCCGAGCGAATGTTCGCCTGGAAGGCCGACCGCTTCGACATCGATGTGCTCGGCCAGACCACCTGGTCCAGCGGTCTGCGCTCGACCCTGATCGGCCACCGCGACGCCGGCTCCACCGCCTGTCCGGGCGACGCCCTCTACGAGCAATTGCCGGGCATGCGTCAACGCATCGCTGCGGTCGTCGGTCCGGTCAAACCGAAGCCGTTCACCTCGGGTTACTGGATCCTTGGCCGCGATGCGAGCGTGTACAGCTTCGGGAACAGCGCGTACCTCGGTGGAGCACAAGAGATCCCGACGCCGGCCGTCTCCATGGCGACGAGTCGTAGCGGCAACGGGTACTGGCTGCTCTCGGCCAATGGCCGCGTCAGCGCCTACGGAGATGCGGGCTTCTATGGCTCGACCGAGAGCCTCAAACTCAACGCGCCCGCCGTGCGCCTCGAGCCGACCCGCAGCGGCAACGGCTATTGGATCCAGGCGGCCGACGGCGGCATCTTCTCCTTCGGCGATGCCGCCTTCTACGGCTCGACTGGCGGTATCAAACTCAACTCCCCCGTCGTCTCCATGTCGGCCACGCCGTCCGGGAGGGGCTACTGGTTGTTGGCCGGCGACGGCGGCGTGTTCACGTTCGGCGACGGCGACTTCTTCGGGTCGACCGGCAACGTCAAGCTCAACGCCCCGGTGGTCTCGATGAGCCCCCATCCCAACGGACGCGGGTATTGGCTCCAGGCGGCCGACGGCGGCATCTTCTCCTTCGGCGACGTCAACTTCTACGGCAGCGTTCCTGGCCTCGGGCTCTCGGGCACGGCCCGCACCGTCCAGATCCGGTCGACGCCGACGGGCGAGGGCTATTACGTGATGGGAGCCGACGGCGGCATCTTCACCTTCGGTGACTCCCGATTCCACGGCGCCAAACCGGGGCTGCGGGACGGCACCAGCGCCATCGACCTCTCCATCCGCAACTCGTAACATCGCGTCGCTCTGCGGCGCCGCCCTCCGGGCCGAGGCCTTGCCGCTCCGCAGGCGCTCGTCGCTGGCGCTTCCCTCGCACCGAACCGCGCGAAGGGCGGCGTCAGCGAACGCGGCCGGCGCCGACCGACGGGCTCTTCCCGCCGCCCACGTCGGCGGGGCCGCCGCCCGAGGAGGCGTCGCCGAAGGCGTGCACATGGCCCTGCGCGGTGACGATCAGGTAGCCGAAGCCGGATGGGCTGGGCAGCAGTTCGACCGCCGTCTCCAGCACGCCCTTGCCCGGGAGGCTGCCCTGGAAGGTGGCGTCACCGAAGGTGAAGATTCCGCCGTCCTTGGCCACGAGCCAGTAGCCCTGACCTGATGGGGTCGGGGCCATGGCGAACACGGGCTGGTTGAGGCGGATGTTTCCGGTCGAGCCGAGGAAGGGAGCGTCGCCGAAGGTGAACACGCCGCCGTCGGTCGCGACCATCCAGTAGCCCTGGCCGCCGTTGGTGGGCGCCATGGCGACGACCGGCTGGTTCAGCCGCATCCCGCCGGTCGAGCCGAAGAACGGGGCATCGCCGAAGGTGAAGATGCCGCCGTCGGCCGCCACCAGCCAGTACCCCTTCCGGGCCGCCGTGCCTTCCATGCCGACCACCGGCTGGTTGAGCGCCTTGCCGCCCATCGACCCGTAGAAGGGCACGTCGAAGCTGAACACACCACCGTCCTCGCCCAGGATCCAGTAGCCACCCGGGCCCTCGGTGATGTCGCGAGCCGGGGTCTTCACGCCGACGCCCGGGAGCGACCCGTGGAACTCAGCGCCCCCGAAGGAGAACACCCCGCCGTCGCGGGCGAGCACGTGATACGGGAACGACGCCACGTTGACGGGCGTGAACCAGTCGGACTTGAGATTGAAGGCGCGCCGGAAGTCGTCGCCGGTGAGATCGACCGTGCCGCCGCTGAAGGCGAGCCGCATCCTCTTGACCCGTCCGCCCTCGGCCCCGAGCCCGTTCCGCTCGAGCACCTGAACATCGAGCAGCGTGCCCTTGGCGTACTTGGCTTCGATGACGTCGACACCGATCCGCGCCGTCCATGTGTGGTTCGTATTCGAGGCGGTGTCGTCGCCGTCGTCGGTCACGACGGGAAACAACCCACCGGCGGTGATCCCTCCGGTCGAGGAGGAGAATTCGGTGCGGGCGGTGGCGCCGTTGAGTGTGCGCACTTCGCCGGCGGTCTCGGCAACGGCCCGATCGCTGCGCGCGTCTTCGAGGGTCTTGAAGGAACCACTCCCGATCTGCTCGGCCCGTCCCGAGTACACCTGGCACGAGATCGTG
>JBKJLN010000448.1:0-10857 GCA_046596935.1 Acidimicrobiales bacterium | reverse complement strand
GAGCGTCAAGCTGGCGGTGCTGGCCGAGAGCGACGTCACCGGCCGCCGGCGTGCCCATCGGCGGGCGCGGCCGAGACCCCGTCGGGGGAGCGAAGGGTTCTTCGACGACCTCAAGCCTGGTGACCACATCGTCCATCACCAGCACGGCGTCGGCCGCTACGGCGGCATGGTGAAGCGAGCCATCGGGGGCGTCGAGCGCGACTACCTCCTGCTCGCGTACCGCGGCAACGACAAGCTCTACGTCCCGTCCGACCAGATCGACGCCGTTCGCCATTACACGGGTGGCGAGAACCCGACGTTGTCGAAGCTCGGCGGATCCGACTGGCAGAAGACGAAGTCGCGCATTCGCAACGAGGTGCGTCGCATCGCCCAGGAGCTCGTCGTTCTGTATCGACGCCGCATCACCACCGTCGGGCACGCCTTCGCCCAGGACACCCCGTGGCAGCACGAGATGGAGGACGCCTTTCCCTACATGGAAACGCCCGACCAGCTCAAGGCCATCGCCGAGGTGAAGGACGACATGGAAGGCGAGTCGCCGATGGACCGCCTGGTCTGCGGCGACGTCGGGTTCGGCAAGACCGAGGTGGCCATCCGCGCCGTGTTCAAGGCGGTGCAAGACGGGAAGCAGGCGGCCATCCTGGTGCCGACGACGTTGCTGGCCAACCAGCATTTCCAGACGTTTTCCGAACGCTTTGCCGGTTACCCCATACGCGTCGAGGCGCTCAGCCGCTTCCTCACCCCTGGACAGGCCCGCAAGGTGATCGCCGGGGTCAAGGACGGCACCGTCGACGTGGTTGTGGCCACCCATCGACTGCTCAGCAAGGACCTGTCGTTCAAGGATCTCGGCCTGTTGGTGGTCGACGAGGAGCAGCGTTTCGGGGTCACGCACAAAGAGGCCATCAAACAGCTGAAGACCAACGTCGACGTTCTGACGCTCAGTGCCACGCCCATCCCTCGGACGTTGGAGATGAGCCTCACGGGCATCCGCGACCTGACCCTGTTGAACACCCCGCCGGCCGAGCGCCAGCCGATCCTCACGTACGTGGGTGAGTACGACGAGCGGGCCGTGGCCGAGTCGATCCGCCGCGAGCTCCTGCGCGAGGGGCAGGTCTTCTTCGTGCACAACCGCGTCCGTGACATCGAGCAGGTCTCCTTCCGACTCAAGGAACTCGTCCCCGAGGCTCGCATCGCCGTTGCCCACGGACAGATGGACGAGGGCAGCCTCGAAAAGGTCGTGCTCGACTTCTGGGAAGGGCAGTACGACGTGCTCGTCTGCACGACGATCATCGAGTCGGGCATCGACATGCCGACGGTCAACACCCTGGTGGTCGATCGGGCCGATCTCATGGGCCTCGGCCAGCTCCACCAACTTCGCGGCCGGGTCGGGCGCGCCGGCCAGCGGGCCTACGCCTACCTCTTCTTCCCGCCGGATCGGTCGCTGTCGGAAGAGGCCTACGAGCGGCTCAAGACGATCGGCGAACACACCGAACTCGGGTCGGGCTTCAAGATCGCCATGCGCGACCTCGAGATCCGCGGGGCGGGCAGCCTCCTGGGCGAGAGCCAGAGCGGGCACATCGCCGCCGTGGGCTACGACCTCTATGTGCAGATGGTGAGCGAGGCGGTCGCTGAGCTCAAGGGCGAGGAACCCCGCCAGCCGGCCGAGATCAAGCTGGACCTGCCTCTGCACGCCAACCTTCCGGTCGACTACGTGTCGAAAGAGGAGATGCGGCTCGAGGCCTATCGGCGCCTGGCGACGGTCACGACCCATCAGGAGGTCGACGACATCGAATCCGAGTGGCTCGATCGCTACGGGCCGGTGCCCGTGCCGGCGAAGGCGCTGCTCGAGGTGGCCCATCTCCGAGCCGAGTGCGCCCGCACCGGCGTCAGAGAGGTCGCCATCGCCCGTGATGTGATCCGACTCGCCCCCCTCGCCCTCAAGGCCAGCCAGACCATCCGCATCCAACGGCTCTATCCCAAGGCCGTCTACAAGGAAGACCTCGGACAGGTGGTGTTGCCGTTGCCGAAGGGAGCGCCGCCGGCTGAACACGTCCGGGCTTTCCTCTCGGCGGTCGTTCCCGATGAAGTGCCCGAACCGGCCGCAACTACCATTGCCGCCCGGTGAGACGCTTCCCCCTCCGCTCGGTTCTGTTCGCGCTCGTCCTCGGTCTGGTCGCTTCGGGCTGCGGCAACACCATCCGGCCCGCGGCTGCCACGGTCGACAAGATCGAGATCACGCAGGAGGAACTCGACGGCGAGCTGAAGGCGATCGCGTCGAACGCCGACTACGTCCGAACCGTCGAGCAGGGAGGCTTCGAGGTCCGTGGCGGGGGTCGCGGCACGCTGAGCAACGCTTTCGTCGGCCGGGTGCTGACCCGCCAGATCTTTCTCGCCCTCGTGCATCGCGAGTTCGTCCGTCAGAAGCTCACGGTCGCCCCCGCAGATCTCGAGCAGGCCAAGGCGCAGGTCGTGCAGAGCGTCGGCACCGATGCCGTCTTCGCCAAGTTCCCCAAGGCCTATCAACGGACGCTGTTGCGGCGAAATGCCGAAGTGGCCAAGGTCCAAGCGAAGCTCGGTGGCGTCACCATCGACGAAGCGGCGGTCCGGAAGTTCTACAACGAGCACCTCGCCGACTACGCCCAGACGTGCGTGAGTCACATCCTCTTCTCGGCCACCGGCGCCGATGGCCAGATCGACCAGGAGAAGACGGCGACCCAGGTCGAGCCGCTCACCGCCGCGGCTACTGCTGCTCGCGCCGAGATCGTGGCCGGCGCCGACTTCGCGGCGGTCGCCGCCCAGCGCTCGGCCGACGCCAGCAACAAAGACATGGGTGGCGAGCTCGGCTGTGGCGGTCCCGGGCGCTTCGTTCCGGAGTTCGAGCAGGCCATGGACGCATTGGCCCCCAACGAGCTCAGCCAGCCCGTCGCCACTCAGTTCGGTGTGCACCTCATCAAGGTGACCGAGCGCAAGCCGCAGTCGTTCGAAGAAGCCGCCCCCATGATCGAACAGCAACTGCAGGGTCAAGGCTCGGGCAAGTTCAGCGGGTTCCTGGAAGACGCGGTCAAGAAGGCCAAGATCTCCATCAACCCGCGTTACGGCAAGTTCGACAAGAGCGGACAGGCTCCCGGTGTCGTTCCGCCGAACGCACCCTCCACCACCCAGCCAGGGGACAAGCCGACGCGCGGCACCGGCGCCCCTGACCCACTCCAGCAGCCCTAGCTCGGAGCTCGCGATTCCTGGCACCGACGTCGCTTCGGCGTCGACGGAGGTCGTCGGCAAGGTTGTGGTCGTGGGCCTCGGCCCGGCCGGCCCCGACTTGGTGACGTCGGCGGCGGTGTCGGCGATCGAACGCATCGCCCATCGGTTCGTTCGCACGACGCGCCATCCGTCGGCCGACATCGTCGAGCCCGCAACTTCCTTCGACGCCCTCTACGACCGCGCCGACACCATCGACGAGGTGTACCTCGCCATCGTCGAGCGGTTGGTCGACGCCGCCCGCGAACACGGCGAGGTGCTCTACGCCGTGCCCGGGTCGCCCGCGGTCGCGGAGCGCACGGTCGAGCTGCTCATCAATGACCATCGGGTCGATGTCGAGGTGGTGCCGGCGTTGTCCTTCCTCGATCTTGCGTGGACACGTCTCGGCGTCGACCCCTTTGCACGTGGTGTTCGGGTCATCGACGGGCATCGGTTCGTGTCCGAGGCTGCAGGTGAACGTGGCCCGCTGCTGATCGGGCAATGCGATTCGGTCGAAGTGCTTTCCGAGATCAAGCTGGCCTTCGATTCAGAAGCGCCTGCCGATGTCGTCGTGCTGCAACGGCTCGGACTTCCCGACGAGTCCATCCGAACCGTGGCATGGGGTGACCTCGACCGCGACGTCGTCACCGACCATCTGACCTCGCTCTGGCTGGCCGACGTCGCCGCCCCCGTGGCCTCGGAGCTGATGGCGTTCGCCGAGGTCGTCCGCCGCCTCCGTGAAGAGTGCCCCTGGGACCGTCAGCAGACGCACGCCACCTTGACGCGCTACGTGATCGAGGAGGCCTATGAGGTGGTCGAGGCCATCGAGAGCGGGAACGTCGACCACATCGAGGAGGAGCTCGGCGACGTGCTCCTCCAGGTGTTCCTCCATGCCGCCATCGCCACCCAAGCCGGCGACTTCACCCTGGCCGATGTCGCCCGGGCGGTCACCGAGAAAATGGTTCGTCGGCACCCCCACGTGTTCGGGAACACCGTCGTGGCCGACGCCGACGAGGTGCGGACGAACTGGGAGGCGATCAAGGCCGAGGAGAAGAGCCGGGCCAGCGTGCTCGATGGCATTCCGGGCTCGCTCCCGGCGCTGATGTACGCGGCGAAGCTGTCGAAGCGGGCCGCATCGGTCGGCTTCGACTGGCGGGTGCTGGCGCCCGTGTTCGACAAGGTGCGAGAAGAGTTGCTCGAGCTCGAGGAATACCCGTCGGCCGACGAACTCGGCGATGTGCTCTTCTCGATCGTGAACGTGGCCCGCCACCTCGGACACGACCCGGAGGCGGCCCTGCGGGGAGCCTCGGCGAAGTTCCGGCGTCGCTTCGTCATCGTCGAGCGGGAGGCTGCCGCCCGGGGGATCGACCTGGCGTCGGCCGACGAAGGTGCCGTCGACCGATTGTGGGAAGCGGCCAAGGCGGAGCTGGCGGCGTCGCCGTAGCGTCGAGCCTCATGAACCCCAAGGACCTCGCCAGGTACTACGCCGCCGGCCGTTTGGGCATCGGGCTGCTGCTGCTCGCCTTTCCGGGTCGCGTGCTGCAAGGCATGCTCGGCGGCCGCCACGCCGTGACCCCCGGAGTGAAGTTGCTCGGCCGCATGGTGGGTGGGCGCGACGCCATCCTCGGTGCCGGCTCGCAAATCGCCCTGGGTCGTGACGGAGGAACGTCCGCCCGCGACTGGGCAACGTACGGAGGGATCGCTGACGCCGTCGACGCCCTCGCCATGGCGTTGGTGTACCGCCACCTGCCGAAGCGCAAGCGCTTCGCCATGCTCGCCCTGGCCATCGGCGGTGCCGCGACCGGCGCCCGGCTCCGCACGTCCCTTCCCACCTGACCAGAGATCGCCGGCACGCTCTTCCCTGTCTTGTACCGTTTCCCCACCAGCAACAGGAGCCACACATGTCGGAGATCGAACACATCGTCGGGCGCGAAGTCCTCGACTCGCGCGGCAACCCCACGGTGGAGGTCGAAGTCTTTCTGGCGTCGGGCTCGAAGGGTCGGGCCATCGTCCCGTCCGGGGCGTCGACCGGCCAGTACGAAGCGGTCGAGCTGCGCGACGGAGGCGACCGCTTCGGCGGCAAAGGAGTGCAGCAGGCCGTCGACCACGTGAATGGCGAGTTGCTCGACACCGTCCTCGGTCTCGAGGCCCTCGACCAACGCAACGTCGACCTCGAGATGCTCAGCACCGACGGCACGTCGAACAAGGCCCGCCTCGGTGCCAACGCCATCCTCGGCGTGTCGCTGGCCGTAGCCAAGGCGGCGGCCGACGAGTTGGATCTCCCGCTCTACCGCTACGTCGGCGGCGCCAACGCCCACGTGCTCCCAGTGCCGATGCTCAACGTCGTCAACGGCGGGGCCCACGCCGACAACAACGTCGACTTCCAGGAGTTCATGCTCATGCCGGTCGGGGCGGCCAGCTTCAGCGAAGCCCTCCAATGGGGCGTGGAGACCTACCACGTGCTCAAGGGCGTCTTCTCCGAGCGCGGCCTGTCCACCGGCGTCGGCGACGAGGGCGGTTTCGCGCCGAACCTGTCGTCGAACGAGGAAGCCGTCACCGTCCTGGTCGAGGCCATCGAGAAGGCCGGTCGGGTGCCGGGTGAAGAGATCGCCATCGCCCTCGATCCCGCCGTCAGCGAGATCTACAAGGACGGCCGCTACGAACTCGCTGGCGAGGGCCGTTCGCCCGACGCCGACGAGATGGTCGCGTACTGGGTCGATCTGTGCGACCGCTACCCGATCGTGTCGATCGAGGACGGCATGGCCGAGGACGACTGGGACGGATGGGCCTCGCTCACCCGGGCCCTCGGCGATCGAGTGCAGCTGGTCGGCGACGACCTCTTCGTCACCAACGTCGAGCGCCTGCAGAAGGGCATCGACACGGGTGTCGCCAACGCCGTGCTCGTGAAGGTGAACCAGATCGGCACGTTGACCGAGACGCTCGACACCGTCGGGCTGGCCACCCGGTCGTCGTACGCCAGCGTCATGTCACACCGCTCGGGGGAGACGGAGGACACGACCATCGCCGATCTTGCCGTCGCAACGAATTGCGGCCAGATCAAGACGGGCGCACCGGCACGATCGGACCGCGTCGCGAAGTACAACCAGTTGCTGCGCATCGAGCAAGGGCTCGGTGAGTCCGCCGCCTTCTGGGGCGAGCGCGCCCTGGCCGGCCGCAGACGACGGCCTGGCACCGCGTGAAGATCCGTCGGTTGGTGTGGCCGCTCCTCGGAGCGGTGGCCCTCGTGGTCTTCCTCGCCGTCGGCGTGTTCCCGACGCGTACCTACTTCGGGCAGCGTCAGCTGATCTCGGCGGAGACCGAGCGGGTGCAGATCCTGACGGCGGAGAACTCCAAGCTGACGGCGCAGGTCGACAAGCTGCACACCGACGCCGAGGTCGAGCGCCTGGCGCGAGAGCAGTACAACCTCGTGCGGCCCGGGGAAGAGGCCTACGCCATCCTCCCGGGTCCGGCCGATCCGCAGCCCGTGGCGCGGCCGAGCGTGGTGGCGCCACCGCCGCCGGCCGAGTCGTGGTGGGACCGCGCCGCTGACCTCGTCACCTTCTGGGACTAGGCCGGGAGGAGTACCTTCGCGACCGATGGACGGCATCCACGACCTCGGCGGTCTCGACGGCTTCGGCTCGATCGACCATCGATCCTCGGAGCCCGTGTTCGCCTCCGAGTGGGAAGCCAAAGCGTGGGGCCTCACCATGGGCTCGTTCGCCATGGGTCTGAGCAACGGTTCGCAGTTCCGCTCGAGCATCGAGCGTATGGACCCGGTCCACTATCTGACGTCGAGGTACTACGAGCATTGGGTGACATCGCTGGCGACCCGGCTCGTCGAGACCGGTCGGGTGACGGCCGAAGAGCTCGACCAGCGTGCCGGCGGGCCCGTGCCCCTGAGCCGGCCTCCTGCGGCAGCCGCCACGATGGCGCCGGATGCCCATCGAGCGCAGGTCTTCGAGCCGGGTGACCAAGTGCGAGTACGCACGGTGCAAACGCGGGCGCACACCCGCTGTCCACGCTATGTGCGAGCCAAACGAGGCACGGTCGTGCGTGTCGACCCGCCGAGCACGTTGCCCGACGTCGAGAACGACGCGGCCAGGCGGATGGAACCGGTGTATGCCGTGCGCTTCGAAGCGGACGAACTGTGGGGACCGGGCGCCGATGGCTCCGCCGTGCACGTCGACCTGTGGGCCAGCTATCTGGAGGCGGCGTGAGCGACTCCCACGACCACGACCACGACCATGACCACGGGCACGGCCACGATCACGACGAGGATGGCAACCACCACCCGATCCCGCCGTCGCCGATCGAGCAGCGGGTGGCGGCGCTCGAGGACCTCCTGGTGGAGAACGGCTGGGTCGCTCGGGAGACCATCGAAGAGTTCATCCGGCGCTATCGCGACGACATCGGCCCGCTCAACGGCGCCAAGGTCGTGGCGCGAGCCTGGACGGATCCGGCCTATCGGGAGCGGCTCCTCGCCGACGGGACGTCGGCCATCGCCGAGCTCGGATTCGGTGGGGCTGAAGGTGGGCACCTCGTCGTGGTCGAGAACACCGAGCAGCGCCACAACGTCGTCGTCTGCACGCTCTGCTCGTGTTACCCCTGGCCCGTGCTCGGCCTCCCGCCCGAGTGGTACAAGAGCGCGCCGTACCGGTCGCGGGTGGTGCGGGAGCCGCGGGCCGTGCTGGCCGAGATGGGCTGCGAACTCGCCGACGACGTCGAGGTCGAGGTGTGGGATTCCAGCGCGGATGCGCGCTACCTCGTGCTCCCACGACGGCCGCCCGGTACCGATGGGCTGTCGGAGGAGGAGCTCGCCGCATTGGTGACCCGCGACGGCATGATCGGTGTCGCGGCTACATGAGGGTCGACGGCACATGAGGGCCGGCTTGGACATCGAGACGGAAGGGCCGGCGGCGCCACCGCGCCGCAACGGCGAGCTGACCTTCGAGGCTCCCTGGCAGGGCCGGGTGTTCGGCCTCTGCGTGGCCCTCCTCGAACGCGAGGGTCTCGGCTGGGACGCCTTTCGCACCCACCTCGTCGCTGCCATCACCGCCGATCCCGATCGGCCGTACTTCGACTCGTTCGCTCTCGCCCTCGAGGCCTTCGTGGCCGAGCGAGGGCTGCGCCTCGAACCCGCGCTCGACTGAGCCTTCGCCATCAGGCCCGGGGCACGAGCGGGCGGGCGAAGCACCGACTGCCGGGCTCGTCCTGATACTCGCCGTAGTTGGCGATCGGGCTGTACCCGGCGCCTTCGTACAGCGCGATGGCTTCGGGTTGTTTCGACCCCGTCTCGAGCCACAGGTCGCGGTAGCCCAGTTCGGTGGCGACCTCCTCCACAGCGTGGAGGAGCCTCCGCCCGATGCCGGATCGGCGGGCATCCTCGGCGACGAAGAAGCGCTTGAGTTCGGCGCGGAGTCCGCCGAGCGCTCGGACGCCGGCACACGCCACGGCCTCGTCGTCGAGCCAAGCCACCAAGAACGCCCCGGTCGGCGGACGGAACTGGTCGGCGTCGATGGGCGACCCACTGACCTCCCCGCCACCGCCGTAGCGACGCGACATCTCGGCCGAGTGTCGCCGTTCGAGTGCCCGCGCCGCAGGATCGTCGAGGTCGCAACGGAGAATGCGCACGCCGCTCACCGGTGGATTCTTGCCGAGACCCCGACGAGCCCACCTACAGTCCGAGCAATGTCCATCCTCGGTAACCGCGTACTCCGCAAGGAAGACCCGAAGTTCCTCACCGTTGGCGGGTCATACGTCGACGACCTCCACCTCGACGGGGCCTGCAGCGTCGTCTACGTGCGTTCGACGATGGCCTCGGCGCGGATCCTGAGCATCGACGTCTCCGACGCCCGCTCGGCCCCCGGGGTCGTCGCCGTGTTCACAGGGGCCGATGTCACCCTCGAGCCCATCGTCCCCGGAATGGCACTCATCAACCAATCGATGGTGCGGGACTGGCTGGCCACCGACCGCGTGCGCTTCGTGGGCGAACCCATCGTGGCCATCGTGGCCGAGGAGCGGTATCAGGCCGTCGACGCCGCCGAGTTGGTGTTCGTCGACTACGAGCCCCTCGACGTCGTCGTCGTACCCGAAGAATCGGCAGCCGGCGAGACGCTGCTCTTCCCCGAGCTGGGTTCGAACACTTCCCTCGAGTTGGCCTTCGGGCGGAGCGACGACCTCTTCGACGGTTGTGACGTCGTGGTCCGCCAGCGGATCGTCAATCAACGAGTGGCGCCCTGCCCGCTCGAGGTCCGCGCCGCCGCCGTCCGTTGGGACAGCGACGATCACCTCACGCAATGGGCGAGCACCCAGGCGGCGCACTCCGTCAAGAACGACCTGGCCAAATTGCTGTCGATGCCGCCGGAACAGATTCGAGTCATCGCCCCCGATGTCGGTGGCGGGTTCGGCGCCAAGATCGGCATCTATCCCGAGGAGATGCTGCTGGCCTGGATCTCGAAGCAGGTCGGCCGCCCCCTGGCGTGGGTCGAGACCCGGACCGAATCCATGATGAACCTCGGCCACGGGCGGGGGCAGGTGCAGCACGCGGAGATGGGAGGCACCAAGGACGGCAAGATCACGGCCTACCGCTTGACCGTCCTGCAGGACAGTGGCGCCTACCCGACGATCGGATCGGTGCTGCCGTTCATGACCCGCACGATGCTCACCGGCGTCTATGACGTGCCCAAGGCCGAGTTCAACAGCCGCTCGGTCGTCACCAACACCACGCCGACGGTCGCCTATCGCGGGGCCGGCCGTCCCGAGGCCACCGCCGCCATCGAACGGATGGTCGACCTCTTCGCCGCTGAGGTCGGAATCGACCCCGCCGAGGTCCGCCGCCGCAACGTCATCGCCAAGGACGCCTTCCCCTTCACCACACCGACAGGCACCACGTATGACATCGGCGACTACGAGCGGGCGCTCGATCTCGCCCTCGACGCCGCCGGATACGCCGAGTTGCGGGCCGACCAGGCCGCTCGTCGCGAGACCAAGGCCCGCAAGCAACTCGGCATCGGCATGGCCGTCTATGTCGAGATCACCGCCGGTCCTGGCATGCCGACGGAATACGGCGCCGTCGAGGTGAAGGCCGACGGCAAGGTTGTCGTCCGCAGCGGATCTTCCTCCCACGGACAGGGCCACCAGACGGCGTTCTCCATGCTCGTTGCTGACCGCCTCGGTATCGATCTCGACGACATCGACATCATCCAGGGAGACACCGACGTCGTGCCTCGCGGGGAGGGGACCATGGGGTCGCGCTCGCTGCAAGCCGGTGGCGTCGCCGTTCTCCGGGCCGCCGAACAGGTCGTCGAGAAGGCCAAGGCGATCGCCGCCGACCTGCTCGAAGCCAACCCCGACGACATCGTGCTCGACACCGCCGACGCCCGGTTCCACGTCGCCGGAACGCCGGCCGTCGGTCGGACCTGGAACGAGGTGGCAGAGGCTGCACAGGCGAGCGGCGGCCTCCTCGCCGCCGAGGTCGACTACCAGGGCACCGGCCCCACGTTCCCCTTTGGGGCGCACGTGGTCGTGGTCGAGGTCGACGTCGACACCGGCAAGGTCGAGGTCAAACGGATCATCGCCGTCGACGACGCCGGCCGGATCCTGAACCCGTTGCTGGCCGACGGCCAG
>JBKJLN010000314.1:0-6308 GCA_046596935.1 Acidimicrobiales bacterium | reverse complement strand
CGCCGACGCCGCCGGCGTCGATCTGATCCTCGTCGGCGATTCGTTGGCCATGGTGGTGCTCGGGTACGACGACACCCTCCAGGTCACGACGGCCGACATGGCCCACCACGTGGCCGCCGTGGCCCGAGCCAAGCCGTCGGCTCTCGTCGTCGGCGATCTGCCCTGGCTCAGCTACCACGTCAGCGTGGAGGACACGCTTCGCAACGCGGCCACGCTCGTACGGGCCGGCGCGTCGGCGGTGAAGCTCGAGGGTGGACGGAAGCGTGTGGCGATGGTCGAGGCGCTCGTCGACGCCGAGATCCCGGTGATGGGGCACATCGGTCTGACCCCTCAATCGGTGCACGCCATGGGCGGGTTCAAGGTGCAGGGCAAGGAAGCCCAGGGTGCCCAGCTGCTCATCGACGATGCCAAGGCTCTCGTCGACGCAGGTTGCTTCTCGATCGTGCTCGAGGGCGTGCCCGACGCCGTGGCCAAGCTCGTGACCGACTCGGTTCCAGTTCCCACCATCGGCATCGGCGCCGGCCGCCACTGCGACGGCCAAGTGCTGGTCTTCCACGATCTGCTCGGCCTCGAGGACCGCCGGCTGCCGAAGTTCGTCCGCCGCTACGCCGACCTCGGCGCCGAGGCCATCACGGCCATGCAGGCCTACGCCGCCGATGTTCGCTCGGGCGCATTTCCGAACGACGACGAGTCGTACCACCTCTCTGACGAGGTCGCGGAGCTGCTCGGGTTGTATGGCCGGTAGGGGCGTAGCCTCGGCGACTCATGGAGCCCGAGGACCTCGACCCCATCGATCCTCGGATTCGGATCCTGAAGTGGGTCGTCGTCGGGTTGCTGGTGCTCGGGTTCGGAGCCTGCATGGCCAAGGGCGCCAACAATCCGGCGGATCCGAAGGTGCAGGACAGCAGCTTCAAGGATTTCGGCGAGGTCGGCTTTCGCATCACCAAGGCGGGCGCCGATGCCCTGCCGTCGACGACCGAAATGTGCGCACTTCTGGCGGCAACCGAGCAACAACGGGCCCAGGGATTGATGAAGGTGACCGACCTCGACGGGTACCCGGGGATGGTCTTCCGGTATTCCGGCGACAGCTCCGGGGCGTTCTACATGCGCAACACACCGATGCCGCTTTCGATCGCCTGGTTCGACGGCGCCGGGCAGTTCGTGTCGTCAACTGACATGGCGCCCTGTGAAGACCGGTCGGACTGCCCCGTCTATGCCGCCACCGGTCCGTATCGCTATGCCCTCGAGGTGCCCCAGGGGCAACTGGCGGCGCTCGGAATCGGCCCTGGATCGGTCCTGGAGCTGACGGGAACCTGCCCCTCCACTTGACCGGACGGTCAAGGGAACGGGACGCTGGTGTCCATGCCGATGTCAGACCCTGGTTCCAACGCGCCCCTGCGGATCGCGTTTCTCTGTTACCGGGGCAACCCTCATTCGGGTGGCCAAGGCGTCTACACCCGTTACCTGACCAGGGAACTCGTGGCCATGGGACACGACGTCACCGTGTTCGCCGGCCAGCCGTGGCCCGAGCTCGACGAGGGCGTGAAGTTCCAGCCCGTGGCCAGCCTCGACCTCTACCGACACAAGTTCCCGTGGTGGTTCCCGGCCCATCTGCCGAAGACGCGAGCCGACTGGAACGAGTGGGGCCGGGAGATGACCGGGCAGTTCCCGGAGGCCCACACGTTCTCGCAGCGGGTGGCGCCGATGCTGCTTGCCCAGCGGGCCGAGTTCGACGTCATCCACGACAACCAGTGCCTTGGCACCGGCCTGGTGCAGGTGCTCGGACAGATTCCGTTCGTGGCCACGATCCACCACCCGATCACCGTCGACTTCGAGCTCGAGCTGACCCATGCGGCGAACTGGTGGAAGACCTTCACCCTGAAGCGCTGGTACTCGTTCCTTCCCGCCCAGATCGCCGTGGCCCGGCAGGTCGAGCACGTCGTGACCGTCAGCGAGTCGTCGAAGAAGGACATCGCCGCCCAGATGGGCGTGCCCGCCGAACGGATGGAGGTCGTCCCCGTCGGCGTCGACCACCTCCGATTCCGGCCGCGCCCCGAGATCGCCCGGATCCCCGGCCGGTTGCTCACCACGGCGAGCGGCGACGTGCCCCTCAAGGGCCTCGTCCCCCTCCTCGAGGCCGTGGCCAAGGCTCGCACCGAACGCGACGACATCCACCTCGTCGTCATCGGCAAGTTGCGCTCCGGTTCGCGCATCCCCGGCACGCTCGACCGGCTCGGGCTGCGCGACGCCGTCAGCTTCGTCAGCGGTGTCACCGACGAACGCATCGTCGAGCTCTACGCCGAGTGCGAGCTGGCGGTCGTGCCCTCCCTCTACGAGGGCTTCTCCCTCCCGGCGATCGAGGCCATGGCGTCGGGAGCGCCCCTGTTGGCCACGACCGGCGGTGCCCTTCCGGAGGTCGTCGGCACCGAGGGTGGGACTGCCCGCCTCGTTCCTCCCAATGATCCCGGCGCCCTGGCGTCGGCCATCATCGAACTGCTCGGCGATCCCGACGAGCGGGCCCGGTTGGCCGAGGGCGGACGGCGACGAGTGCTCGATCGCTACACCTGGCGGGCAACGGCCGAGGGCACCGTGCGTGCGTACCGTTCGGCGCTGGCGGAGAGGAACTCCTAGATGTTGACCGTCGACTACGACCGCCTCGGGCTCCAGGCCGGCGAGCGCCTCCTCGACATGGGCGCCGGCGGCGGCCGTCACGCCTTCGAGTGCCTTCGCCGCGGCGCCCACGTCACCGCCTTCGACCTCAGCGCGGCCGAGCTCAAGGACGTGATGGCCGTCATGGGGGCGATGATCGAGGCGGGCGAGATGGCCCCCGGCACCTACCCGGGCACCTGCAACGGATCGGCCCTCGACCTGCCCTTCCCCGACGGTTCCTTCGAGCGGATCATCGCCTCGGAAGTGCTCGAGCACATCGGAGACGATCGCCGCGCCATCAGCGAGTTGGCCCGGGTGTTGAAGCCGGGAGGCACCATCGCCGTCACCGTGCCGCGGTGGTTCCCCGAGCTCGTCAACTGGGCCCTGGACGACGAGTACCACGCACCCGCATCGGTCGGCGGTCACGTCCGCATCTACCGAGAGTCGGCGCTTCGTTCACGGCTCGAGGCGGCCGGACTCACGGTCGTCGATCGTCACCATGCCCACGGCCTGCACTCGCCCTACTGGTGGCTGAAGTGCGCGCTCGGCGTCAACGGATCGAAGGACAACCCGCTCGTGAAGGCGTACCACCAACTCCTCGTCTGGGAGATCACCAGCCGGCCCGTGCCGTTGCGGCTGGCCGAACGCGTCTTGCAACCAGCTATTGGCAAGAGCCTCATCCTCTACGCAGTGAAGGAAGCATGAGTCCGCTCAGAGATTTGCCGGGGGTGTTGCTGCCGCAGCAGGTGGCTGATACGGCGGCGTCGATCGCCTCGCTCCAGTTGCCGAACGGGCAGATCCCCTGGTTCGTGGGGGGCCATGCCGATCCCTGGAACCACGTGGAGGCGGCCATGGCCCTGGCTGTCGGCGGACGCATCGCCGAAGCCCAGTTGGCCTTCGACTGGTTGGCGTCTACGCAGCACGCCGACGGCGGTTGGCACAGCTACTACATCGGCCCGAAGAACGAGGTCGAGGACGCCCGCCGCGACACCAACGTCACCACCTACGTCGCCGTCGGCGCGTTGCACCACTGGCTGATCACGAAGGACACGGGCTTCCTCGAGGAGGTCTGGCCCATGGTGGTCAAGGCTCTCGACTTCGCCTTGGCGCTGCAACGGCCGGGCGGCGAGGTGTTGTGGGCGTACGACTACGACGGCTTGCCCGAGCGCTACGCGCTGCTCACCGGATCGTCGTCGATCTTCTTCTCGTTGCGGTGCGCCGTGGCTGCCGCCGCCGCCCTCGGAGAAGAGCGCCCCGAGTGGGAACTCGCAGCCGCTCGTATCGGTTCGGCCGTCGCCCACCGACCCGACACCGCCTTCGAGCCGAAGCGGCGTTGGGCGATGGATTGGTACTACCCGGTGCTCTGCGGAGCCGTGACCGGCGGCGTGGGTCAGGCCCGCATCGACGACCGGTGGGACGAGTTCGTGATCGAAGGCTTCGGTGTTCGCTGTGTCGCCGATGAGGACTGGGTGACAGCCTCGGAGACCGCCGAGTGCGTGATCGCTCTCGACGCCTGCGGCCGCACCGACCAGGCCCGCCGCCTGATGACCTGGGTCCAGTACCTCCGTGAACCCGACGGCTCCTACTGGACGGGCTGCGTCCATCCCGACGAGATCCACTTCCCCGACGGCGAGCGCACGAGCTACACCGCCGGCGTGATGCTGCTGGCGGCCGACGCCCTCGGCGGCCTCACGCCCGCCAGTGGCCTCTTCCGTGGGGAGGGCCTCCCCGCCATCGCCGTCGAACCCTCCCTCGCCCCTGAGCTCTAGTTCGGCGCGAGACTCCAACCACGGGAGCTCGGACGGACCGGGCTGAGAGGGCGCATCGATCCTGCGCCGACCGTTGACCTGATCCGGGTAATGCCGGCGGAGGGACCACAGATGACGACCACAGAACCGACCCGTTCGAAGGTGTATGTCGACGGACCGGGGGGCATTCGCATCCCCAAGACGGAGATCGGGCTCACCAACGGCGAGCGCGTCCGCCTCTACGACACCAGCGGACCTGGCTCCGACGTCGAAGTCGGACTTCCGCCGTTGCGGGCGCCGTGGATCCTGGGCCGCGGTGATGTCGAGGAGTACGCCGGCCGTACCGGCAACCTGCGCGACGACGGCCGCCGTCGGGCCACCCTCGGCGAGGCCGCGCCCGAGCAGTTCGCCGGCGAGCGCCGCCCGCCGCTGCGGGCCAAGCCGGGCCGCAACGTGACGCAGATGCACTACGCCCGCAAGGGCGAGATCACCCCGGAGATGGCCTTCGTGGCCGAGCGGGAGAACATCGCCGCCGAGGTCGTGCGCGACGAGATCGCGCGCGGGCGCGCCATCCTCCCGGCCAACATCAACCATCCCGAGTCCGAGCCCATGGCCATCGGCTCGCACCTGCTGGTCAAGGTGAACGCCAACATCGGCAACTCCTCGGTGTCGGCGTCGATCGCCGATGAGGTCGACAAGCTCACCTGGTCGACACGGTGGGGTGCCGACACGGTGATGGACCTGTCGACCGGACCCGACATCCACACCACCCGCGAGTGGATCGTCCGCAACTCGCCCGTGCCCATCGGCACCGTTCCGATCTACCAGGCGCTCGAGAAGGTCGACGGCAACGCCGCCGATCTCAACTGGGACGTCTATCGCGACACGGTGATCGAGCAGTGCGAACAGGGCGTCGACTACATGACCGTCCACGCCGGCGTCCGTCTGGCTTACGTGCCCATGACGGCCAAGCGGGTGACCGGCATCGTCAGTCGAGGCGGATCGATCCTCGCCGCCTGGTGTCTCGCCCATCACCGCGAGAACTTCCTCTACGACAACTTCGAGGAGCTGTGCGAGATCCTCGCCGCCTACGACGTGTCGTTCAGCCTCGGAGACGGGCTTCGTCCCGGCTGCATCGCCGATGCCAACGACGAGGCCCAGTTTGCCGAGCTCACGACCTTGGGCGAGCTCACCGAGATCGCCTGGCGCCACGACGTGCAGGTGATGATCGAGGGCCCGGGTCACGTGCCGCTCAACAAGATCAAGGAGAACGTCGAGCTCCAGATGGACGTCTGCCACGAGGCGCCCTTCTACACACTGGGCCCGCTCACCACCGACGTCGCCCCCGGCTACGACCACATCACGTCGGCCATCGGCGCCGCCATGATCGCCTGGTACGGCACGGCCATGCTCTGTTACGTCACGCCGAAAGAACACCTCGGCCTGCCCAACCGCCAGGACGTCAAGGACGGCGTCATCGCCTACAAGATCGCCGCCCACGCCGCTGATCTGGCCAAGGGACATCCGGGCGCGCAGGACTGGGACGACGCCCTGTCACGGGCCCGTTTCGACTTCCGCTGGAAGGACCAGTTCGCACTGGCCATCGATCCGGAGACGGCCCAGTCGTTCCATGACGAGACCCTTCCGGCCGAACCGGCCAAGGAAGCCCACTTCTGCTCGATGTGCGGACCGAAGTTCTGCTCGATGCGCATCAGCCAGGACGTGCGCGACTACGCCGCCGCCCAGGGCGTCGCCGACGAGGTCGCCCTCGAGCTCGGCATGAAGGAGAAGTCGGTCGAGTTCGTGGCCCGGGGCTCGCGCATCACCTGAGAAACGCATTCGACGCCACCATCGGTGGCGTAGAACGATGCGCCATGAACTCGGGCGGATGGACCATCGAAACGGCAGACC
>JBKJLN010000265.1:0-5916 GCA_046596935.1 Acidimicrobiales bacterium | reverse complement strand
CTCGAGCAGTCCCGCCGCATCGTGTTCGAGTTGGCGGCGTTGTTCAGCCTCGATTCCGCCGGCAGCGGCTTCGTGGTTCAGTCGCTCCTCGTGCTTTGGCTGTACCTGCGGTTCGATCTGTCAGCCGCGTCGACCGGCGCCGTGTTCTTCGCCGCCGGGCTGCTCGGAGGGGCCTCGCAGCTCGCCTGCGGGCCCCTCGCCCGTCGGATCGGCCTGATCCCCACGATGGTCTTCACCCACCTGCCGGCCAACGTGCTCCTCGTGCTCGCCGCCTTCGCGCCCTCGGCTCCGGTGGCCATCGGGCTGCTCCTGGTGCGGGCGCTCCTCTCGCAGATGGACGTGCCCGCACGGCAAGCCTTCGTCATGGCCGTCGTTCCCCCCCAGGAGCGGGCGGCGGCAGCAGGTGTCACCAACGTGCCTCGCAGCCTGGCCTCAGCCACCACTCCCCTCCTCGCCGGGTTGCTGCTCTCTCACACCAGCTTCGGCTGGCCGCTGGTGATCGCAGGTTCGGTGAAGATCACCTACGACCTCTTGCTGCTCGTGCTCTACCGCACGGTCCCGGCCGAGGTCGGCGCCGCTCGATCGACCTGACCCAATCGCTCGGTTACCATGCGCCAGCCAACGCCCACCTACTGATCCTTGGAGGCTCACTCGTGGCCGTCACCGCATACGTCCTCATCCAGACCGAAGTCGGCAAGGCCGCTCAGGTCGCCGAAGAAGTCTCGGAGATCGAGGGCGTGGTCTCCGCCGAGGACGTCACCGGTCCGTACGACGTCATCGTGCGCGCCGAGGCGAACTCGGTCGACGAGTTGGGCAAAATGGTGGTGAGCCGGGTGCAGCTGATCGACGGCATCACCCGGACGCTTACCTGTCCCGTCGTCCACCTGTAATCCCCCGGGCGGAGCCCTCGCCATGAGCGACCGCCTCATCGACCAGGTTCTCGACCCTCGATACCTCGAGGGCCTGAGTGACTTGTCCGACGAGGCCTTGCAGAAGCGGCTCGATGACGCCGAGGAAATGGAGCGCGAGACGTCGGCCGTTCGCCGCTCGTTGCACCGGGTCATCAGCGACCTGCAGAGCGAGCGGGAACGCCGGCCTTCAGCGCCGAGCTGATCGGCGCACGCGAAGAGCGATTGCACCGGCGACGACGACGGCCGCTGCGGCCGCCGCAAGTGCTCCTCTTCGCCTTGACTGACCACGGTCGTTGCGAAGGGCGACGGGGTCGGCTGCCGGATCTTCGGGCACCCACGACGTCGTTCCGATGAGTTCGGTGCTGCGGCCGTCGAGTTCGACCGGGACCTTCCAGGTGCGCACGACCGTGGTGCGGCGCGCCCGCAGGATCGGCGTCGGTGGGAGCGGGTCGGGGTAGCGGGCCCGGGGTTCGAGCCAGGTCAGGGTCGATCCCGGCCCCAGGGGCTGCCACCGGGGCAGTTCGTCGACACCAACCGTCCCGTCGGGCACGGCGCCCCCCGATGCCGCCGTCAGCCTCCAGGTGGGGCTGGCCACGTTGGCCTCTGCCCCGGTGGGGCCGACTCGCGCCATGGGCTCACCGCCTTCGCCCAGGACGACCAGGGACCGGCCCGAGGCGACGGCGATCGACACCGCCGGCACGGTTCCCTCGACCACGCCTCCACGCACCCCGTCGATCTCGTCCGTGAGAGCCGCTCGGAAACGGCCGGGTGGGCGGACGAACTCGCGGTGCCCGGTGACCGTCAGGTCCTGCGATCCATAGCGCATCGGGACGGTCCACGAGGCCAAGCGGACGCTGCCGTCGCCGGCGGCCCGCCTGGTCGACCTGCCGGGCGCAGTCTCGGCACGCTGCTCGTGCAGGCGGTGGTCGAACCAACCCCAACTCGACATCTTCGACACCGGAACCCACTCGGCCGGTGCACCCGCCGACGCCGTCGGAGGCACTCTGCCGTCGCCCTCGGGGGTCGCTGATCGATACCAGTCAGGCGACGCCAGGTTGGCCTCGACGCCGGCGGCGCTGATCCGAAGGAACGTCTCGCCCCCATCGGCCAGCACCTCGAGGAGCGTGGTCGTGGGATTCTGCGCCACGAGCTGGTCGGCGGCACTGGTGACGACATCGATCTCCACTTCGGCAACCGCCGGCGTCACCGCATCGAGGACGTTGCGGAAGCCGGGGATCTCCGAATGGGCCTCCGCCCGGGCCGCTCCTGTGATCGTCGTGAGGAGGACCAGACTGGCGGCCAGCGCCACCCGAATGGCGACGCCGATCCGCATCCGAGGAACGTTAGCGACGGCGCCCGCCCACCGACATCTGCCAACTCCGCCGGCCGACGAAGGCCAAGGCCAGGCCGGCGACAATCGCAACGAGGGGTTCCGTCTCACGAGGGAGAGGCCGGTGGTTCGATGCCGGCACCGCGGCCAGCCGGACCGATTTTGCTGTTGTCGGACGCACCCTCGCCGACGCCTTCCGGCTCGAGGGCCGGGCGTGGTTCCTGCTCGGCGTCAGCTTCTTCCGAGACGTTGCCCTCTTCTGCCTTGTGACCGCCGGCTTTTTCGGGGCAGCCTGCGACTTCGTGGCAACGGTCGGGCCGCCGCCGGGACTGGCGGCCGTTGGCGTCACCGCCGGCGTGCCGTCGGCCCCAACGAACACCTGCTGAGCAACGGAGGGCGTCCCGCTGGTGTTCACGGCGAACAGCAGGTAGGGGCCTGGGGGCAGCACGGCGGAGTTGGCGGGCACGTCAGCGCGAACGCTGCTGCCGGTCTGCTTGAACAGCAGTTCCACGTTGCGCTGATCGCCATCGATGAGGTGGGTCACCGACGGGTTGCGGACGAGGACGACCTTGTCGATCTCGTTGGCCCCCGACGTTCCCAGCGTGAGCTGCTTTCCGAGCTGAACCTGGCTGTCGGCGTTGATGATCGGGCGGGGGGCAGCATCGCCGGTCGTCTTGTCGAACAGGTAGGGCGGGCTGAAGATCTCGAAGGAGGCGTTGGGGTTGGCATCCGAGTTGGCGATGCGGTCGTCCGGCGGACCGTAGAGCGTGGGAATCGGGTCGTGACCGCCGACGAGGACCCGGCCATCAGGCAGCAGCGTGGCCGCGTTGTGATAGGTCCGTCCGAACTTGGCCTCGGCCAGCGTTTCCCATTTTCCGCCCTCGCGGTCGTTCTTGGGGTCGGTGGTCGGCGTGAAGCGTTCGACCCGGGTGATGGGCGTCTCGGTGCCGGGTGCGACGACGTGGTCGAGGTCGCCGCCCGAGAGCACGATGACACTGCCGTCGGGCAGGGTGACGCCGCTGCCGTACCAACGCCGGCCGGCGAGGGGGCCCGCCTCGAAGGTATCGAGCTTTTCGCTGTCCTTGGCACTCTTCGGCGCCGACCAGCGGTTGATGCGGGTCGATGAGACGGGCACGTAGCTCCCCGGCGAGGTGCCCACCACGCCGCCTGCGCTCAGGAACGAGGCGGTGTTGTAGGGGGCCTTCAGGTTCAGCATCTGGGAGAAGGTCGACCCGCGGAAGCCGGCGTCGACCATCTTGTCGCGGCCGGTCGTGAGACCAGGAATGCCGAGCTCCGTCCAAGATTTCGAGACCGGGTCATAGGAGGCCGCCCGGTTCCACAAGGCCTCGTCGTAGCCCTGGCCGGCCGGGTTGAAGGCCTGGCCGGCGGCGTCGTAGTACACGTGCCCGTTGGGCAGCAGATGCATCCGAGGGAAGAGGGGGAGGCTGCGGTCGGCGAACTCGCCTTTGTTCACCGACCATTCGCTCGTCGCCGGGTCGAACACTTCGCTCTGGGCCACGTTGCGCCCACTGTCCTGGACGCCGTAGCGGGAATCAGGGGCATACGCCGGCTTCAGCAGTTTCGTGACGCCGCTCGATGCCAGCACCTTGCCGTCGGCCAACGTGGTCAGGGAGGGGTACCAGCGGCCGTAGACCATCGAGCCCTCCTGCTTCCAGGTGTCGCCCTTGGCCGTGAACGACCGGGCCGATTTCAGTCCCTCGAGTTCGAGCACACCGATGCTCGATTGTCCGCTCGGGTGCACCCCGGGCTCGGCGTAGTAGTCGGTGCCTCCAACGGTGAGGACATCGCCGTTCGGGAGGAAGGTGTTGTCGGCGCAGAAGAGACTGCCATCGTTGGCGGTGTCGCCCCGCTCCTCGACCTTGGTTCCGGCGACCAGGGGTTTCTCGGGCGTGCCGGCGAAGAAGCCGGTCTCGTTCGCCGGGATCTTCCACGAGTTGGTGCTGCCCAGAGTGAGCAGACGGCTCCGGGCGTCGCCCGCGCGGCGATGGCCTTCGGTGGCCACGGGACCGTTCACGTCTTCACCACCCTCGATGGCATTCCAGTAGAGGATGCGGCCGTCCGGAAGCACGTTCTGGGAGGCGCCGGACGGCAGGCAGGTCTTGCGGGTGCCTTCCGTGTAGCAGGAGGGGTTGTCGATGCTCTTGACCTCGCCGCCTCGGCGGAAGTCATCCTCCCGGATCGGCGCCGAGAACTCTCCCTTCGTCGCCCGCGCCGGGGTCGCGTCTGCGGCCGCAGCTCCGGCGGTTGGTGCCGCTACGAGCGCGGTGGCGGCAAGGACTACGGCGAGCTTGCCCAACGAGGATCCCCCAGAACGTCGGATGCGGAACTTGTTCAACGTTCCGGACCCGATGTCCTGCCTGGATGACTAGTTACGGGCGCCGACCAGGAGCGCTCGGATACCGAGACCCATGATGAAGAGCCCGCCGAAGCCGTACAGCTGATACAGGCGGTGGCGCATCTGTTGGCGGTAGCTGTAGAGGATGCCGACGGCGATGATGGCGACGAAGCCGTAGAACATGTGGAACTGCTTGGCCTCGATCTTCTCGCCGGCCACCAACTCGACGCCCAGGATGACCTGGACGAAGACGGTCAGCTCGGCGATGACCGTGAACCACCACAGGGCGCGCGTCCGCAGGCTCGGGATCCAGGCGGCGCCGAGCGACCAGATGCCAGCCAGCGCGTTGGAGATGATCACCACCCAGGCCCATCCGACGTGGAGATCGAGCAGGCTGATGGCGACGATGGGAGCCACGGCGGCCGCCATCGCCGAGACGAACGGCTCGATCAGGAGGAGGCGGGCGCCGACATGGCGGCCATGGCCTCGGCTTCGGCCTGCGCCTCGGCGGCCACGTCGACGAGATCGGCGATCTCGGCCTCGGTGAAGCCGGCGAGCGAGCGGAACTTGCGGGCCAAGTGCACCGGGTTCTCCTCCTTCTCCCCGCGGAACCCGCCGAAGCTGAAGAGCTTGTCGACGGTGCGCTGGAAGTCGAGGGCCCGCTGGCGGCGGTCGGCGTCCTTCTCCGTGAGCTTGCGGAGCCAATCGCTGCCCATCTTCACGTGGGTGACTTCGTCGGCCAGCATCCAGTCCTCGCAGAAGAACAGGACTGGGTCGGTCGTCTGGTCACCGAAGTCGCGCATCGTGTTGAACACGTCGATGGCGAGGCCTTCGAGGGCGCGGTTGACGCCGGTGAGGCGCAGGACCGGGTCGGCGTTGCAGGCGGCCTCGAAGAGCATGGTCTGCTCGGCGTACTCGCCGATCTCGGTGCCCATGTGCTCGGTCAGCTTGATGCTGATCTCGACGTGACGAGCCTCGTCCCAGCACTGACGGGCCATGTCGAGCTTCATGGCGAACGGAACCTGCTCCTCGCCGACGCCGGTCTCGAAGTCGAAACAGGTGCGGCCGGCGCCCTCGAGGGCCTGGATCTCGCCCACGAAGATGCCGTGCATCAGCTGGCGGGCGGCATCCGGGGAGTCAGGGTCTTTCTGAGCGAAGGTGTTGCGGCTCTTGTCGACGTTCCCGTTGCGAGGATCGAAGACGCTGTCCTCGATGCGGATGCGGTGAAAGCGTCCGTCCCGGGCGAGGTCGTCGACGGTCAGCATCTTCTTCACGGCAGGCCTCCTGGGGGGATACGACTCCACGAATGGTACCCGTCG
>JBKJLN010000178.1:0-5096 GCA_046596935.1 Acidimicrobiales bacterium | reverse complement strand
CGAGGGCCCCGTTGGCATTGGCGTCGCCGCTGACGAAGGTGACCGGCGAGCACTTGTCGTCGGACACGCTCACGTTTCGCAGAGCGCTGTCGCCCGGATTGGTCACGACGTAGGTGTAGGCGATGGTCTGCCCGGTCTCGGCCGTGGTCCGGTCGGCCGTCTTCTTGACGGCGATGGACGGATTGATGACATCGACCGTGACCGTGTCGGTGTCGCTGGTCCGATTGCCCTCGTCGTCGGTCGCCGCCGCCGTCACCACGTTGGTCGTGTCCGCAGTGAGCGTGGACGTGCAGCGGAAGGTCCACGTCTCGCCCGCATCGAGCAGCTTGTTCGCGTTGGTGTCGCCACCGCTGAACGTCACCGTCGAGCACTTGTCATCGGTGACGGCGACATTGGTGAGCGACTCGGTGGTCGTCGTGGTCACGGCATAGGTGTAGGTGACGATGTCACCGGCACGGACGACCGGCGCCGAGGCGGACTTGACGACGTTGATGCCGGGCAGCACATCCGTGACCGTCACAACAGCATCGTCCGAGGCCGTTGCACTCGATGCGTCGTCGTCGACCACCGTGGCCTCGACGACATCGGTGTGCGAGGCCGCCGCGTTCCCGGTCACCGTTCCGGTGAAGGTGCACGTGATGGTGTCGGCCCCTCCAGCCACGCCGTCACTCGCCGCCAAGACGACGCCGTTGCGGCAGGTGGTTCCGTTCACGGTGAAGACGTTGGTGGTCGACGTTCCCACGGTGTCGGTCAGGTTGGTGAGCGTGACGGACTCGGCCGAGAGGTTCCGCACGACCACCGTGTACGTCACCGTGCCGCCCGGCTCAGGAACGCTGAGCGGCGCTGCCGTCTTGAGGACCGAGATGGTCGGAGCGACGTTGGAGATCGTGACCCGTTCCACATCTTGGGCGCTGGCCTCGCTCCCCTCATCGTCGACCACCGTCGCCGCGACGGTGTCGTCGTGGGTCGAGTTGGCGTTGCCGGTCACCGTGAGGATGAACGAGCAGGTGTAGGTGTCACTTCCGCCGCGGGTGCCGTCGCCGGCGGCAAGAACGGCCCCCGATGCGCAGGTGGTGTCAGGAATCGCGAACACGTCGACGACCGAAGAGCCGATGGTGTCGGTCAATGTGGTCAGCGTCACGCTCTCCTTGGAGAGGTTCTGGATCGACACGTCGTACGTCACCGGTCCGCCGGGCTCGGGGATGGTGGTGGTTCGGGCCGTCTTGAGCACCGACAGGGTCGGGAGCACGTTCGTGATCTGCACCTGCTCGACGTCGCTGGCCGTCGCCTTGCTGCCGTCGTCGTCGACCGCCGTGGCGGTGACGGTGTTCGCATGGGTGGTGCCGGCGTTGCCGAGCACGGCAGCGGTGAAGGTGCAGGTGTAGGTGTCGGCGCCTCCGTTGGCGGTGGCGTCAGCGGCGGCCAGGGCCGTGTTGTCGTTGCACGAGGTCACGACCTTGGTGAAGACGTTGGAGGTGGTGGTTCCGACAGTGTCGGTGAGGTCGGTGAGCGTGACCCCTTCGTTCGAGAGGTTGGTCACGACCACGGTGAAGGTCACGGGCCCGCCGGGCTCGAGGATCGACGTGGACGACGCCGTCTTCGAGACGGAGATGGTCGGAAGGACGTCGGCGATGGTCACGACGGCGTCGTCGCGTGCCGAGCCGGTGTCGCCCTGACCGTCAACCACAGTCGCCGTGACCACGTCGGTCTGGGTCGCTTTGGCGTTCCCGGTGACGGTAAGCGTGAAGGTGCACCGGTACGTGTCGGCGCCCCCGGAGGGGTCGCTGTCAGCAGCGGCCAGCGGCCGGTTGTCCTGGCAGGTCGTAGCCAACCCGAGGGAGAAGACGTCGGTCGTCACACCATTGATGGTGTCGGTGAGATCGGTCAGAGTCACGGCTTCAGCCGACGTGTTGGTCACGACGACGTCGAAGATGACCGGGCCGCCTGGCTCGTTGACCGTCGAGGGCCGAGCCGTCTTCTGGACGACGAGGGTCGGCGGCGGATCGAAGGTGTTCTGGAAGGTGCAGGTCACGTTCACGGCGCCGCCGGGGACCACAGTGACCGAGTGGCTGGCCCGGTCGAAGGTGGCCGTGCCGCCGACGCAGACGACGTTGTCGAGGCGCCAGGCGCCGGGATCCACCGTGGGTTCGGTCTCGGTGATGACGAAGCTGCCATTCACATCGGCAAGGTCAATGAAGGTGCGGCGATCAGGCGTCAGGTCATTGGCGGTCACGCCGTCGTCGATCAGCGAAAAGTTGGTCGCGGTGCCCGTAGGAGGGGCAAATTGGAACGGGAAGGGCGTCGGGCCGTTGAGGTTGGCGTCCTTGATGACGGTGATCGTGGCGCAATTCGAGATCGACTTGGTGATGGGGCTGACGAAGTCCTTCAGCTCGCTGTTGAACGACGACGACGCCCGGCTCTTCGGGAAGACGCTGGCGAAATCGGTGCAGATGCCCGACTTGAAGATGCCCGTCTTGCGGAGGTCGATGGCGAGTTCGCCGAAGAGGCCATCGCTGCTGATCCCGGCTTCGGACTTGGGGGCCGTCACTCCCAACGGCGCCGAGAAGGAGCCGCCGGAATAGGTCCGGACCTGGATGGTCGGCGTCGTGCTCCCACCTTGGAAGTCGTAGGTGACGAGCAGATCACCATTCGTCCGAATCCGGTTCACGCCATTTCCACAATCGACCGAGGACTGATTCAGTTCGAAGTCGACCGTCGCTGTCCCGTTGTTGTCGGATCGCTGGAATGCCAGATAGAGGACGTCGCCACTGAGCGCCTCGTAGAACTTGGAGAAGTCGTCCTTGCTGGGCGGAATGCTGCCAGCCGCGACCCTCGGGCATGGGTCGCCCTCGGACGCGCCGCCCGTGTAGGAATTGTCGGCCGCACTCTTGACGAGGTCGGTCTGGCTGGTCGTCCCGGCGTCGAGCACTCCGTCGGTGGCCGTGAAGGCTCCGATGGTGGCGGCCGCGGGGTTGGCGACGATGCCGAGTAAGCCGCCGACTGACAGCAGAGCCGCCATGAGGGTCACCATCGCATGCGTGACCCGGGTGGCCGCCGACGGGGGCGCGTAATGCGAGCCCGACGGCCGGAGGAGGGGGTCACGCCCAGTAGCACGACCGATGGGAGATACGTTTCGGAGGTCCATGGGACCCGCCTTTCCGTCTGTGTTCCGCCAAGTGCAGCAAGTACTTCTTCCGTCTGTCCGAATCCGAGACCTTCTTCGGCCAGGGAGTTACGGGTGATTCGGGAAGAATGTCGGAAACTTTTGTTCAAGTTCCTTCTGAAAATGGCCGAAGAACTCGAGGAAGACCTCTGACCCTCGCCACGTAGCGTGAAGTAAACCACGCTTCGCGTTGGAACGCCAGCCCCAATCGCTCAGGGGCGGCGAAACACGTCCGGCAGTTGACGGAGTGGCACGAGGTCCCGCCGGTACTGACGGTGAGTTCGCGCAAGCGCTTCGCTTGCCTCGCTTCGGAGCCGTGCCAGTTCCGATCGGAGGTCGTCGATCTCGGCCTCGAGTTCGAGCACCCTCCGAACCCCCTCGAGGTTGAGGCCGCCGGCCGTGAGCTCCTGGATCCGTTGCAACTGGGCGATGTCGCGTTCGCTGTAGCGCCGACTTCCGCCCTCGGTGCGGGCCGGATCGAGCAGGCCTCTGCGCTCGTAGATGCGCAGGGTCTGCGGATGCACGCCGGCGAGTTCGGCGGCCACGGAGATGACGTACACCGCCCGTTGCTGGCGCCGCTGGTCCTCGTCGAGCACGGCCATCAGTCCTCCACCATCACGTGTCGATGCCGAGATGCTTTCGAGGCGACTCGGTGAACACTGCTGTCAGGGCCTCGACGGCCGCCCGCTCTTCGTCCGTCAACTTCTCGGGCACGGCCACCTCGACGGTGACGAGCAGATCCCCGAACCCGCCTGGGACCGGCGTGCCCCGACCACGAACCCGGAAGGTCTTCCCCGTTGGCGTGCCCGCCGGAATGCGAAGAGTCACCGGGGCCTCGAGGGTCGGGACGGTGACCGTCGCTCCCAACGTCGCCTCCGGATAGGTGATGGGGACGCTCAGCGTCAGATCCTTGCCCTTGCGGCCGAACAACGGGTGCCCTCCAACCTTCACGGTCACGTAGAGATCGCCACTCGGGCCGCCGTTGGCGCCCGCGCCACCGCGGCCCTTGAGACGGATGCGCTGGGCGTCGAGCACGCCGGGCGGAATGCGGACCTTCACCTTCCGTGGACGGTGAACGATGCCGGAACCTCGGCAGTCCTTGCAGGGTGTCTCGACCCGCATACCCGTGCCCTTGCAGTCGCGACACGGCTGGCTGAAGGAGAACAGCCCCTGGTTCTCGTCTCGGACCCCGCGCCCTCCGCAGGTCGAGCAGATGACGGGCGAGGTCCCGGGCGCGGCCCCGGTGCCGCCGCAGTTCGTGCAGGCGGCGTCGCTGGTGACGTTGACCGTGGTCTCGACGCCGTTGACGGCATCATCGAAGGCCAGGTGCAGCTCGGTCTCGAGGTCGTCACCGCGGCGAGGTCCGGCGGCCCGTCCGCTCGGGCGGCCCCGGGTGCCGGCTCCGCCGCGATTGAACATGCCGCCGAGCAGGTCGCCGAGGTCGTCGACCCGGAACCCGCCGGGAAATCCGCCCGGCCCGCCCCCCCCGAAGGGGCTACCGCCACCGCCACCAAACCCGCCCGACGGGCCCAGGCGACGAACCTCGTCATACTCCTTGCGCTTGGCCTCGTCGCCCAGCACGTCATAGGCGGCCGAGACCTCCTTGAACTTCTCCTCGTCACCGCCGGAATCGGGATGGAGCTGCTTCGACAGCTTTCGATAGGCCTTGCGGACGTCGTCGTGCGAGGCCGACTCGGGAACCCCGAGGACCTTGTAGTAGTTCTTCTCGAACCACTCCCGTTGGGCCTGGGCCATCCGTCCCTAGCCCTTGACCGTCACCATGGCAGCCCGGACCAGTCGGCCCTTCCACCGGTACCCCGCCCGCATGAGGCCGGCCACCACCGGCTCATCCGAACCGTCACCAGGCTCGTGCGACACCGCCTCGTGCTCATTGGGATCAAAGGCAGCTCCGACCGGATCAATCCGCTCGAGC
>JBKJLN010000463.1:0-8028 GCA_046596935.1 Acidimicrobiales bacterium | reverse complement strand
GGAATGCTCGAGGCGTTCTTCGGCGAGAGTCTCCTCGGGAAGGCTCAGTCTCGGGGCCTGCTCGACCTGCGGGTCCACGACCTGAGGTCGCACACCACCGATGTTCACAAGAGCGTCGACGACATGCCCTTCGGCGGGGGAGCGGGGATGGTGCTCACCCCCGAACCCATTTTCGCCGCCGTCGAAGCCGTCGATCCGCCCCGTCCGTTGCTCCTGCTCAGCCCCGGCGGGCGCCGCTTCGACCAGGCGACGGCCCATGAGTTCGCCGACGCCCGAGAGCAGGGGTTCTCGCTGTTGTGCGGACGCTACGAAGGTGTCGACCAGCGGGTCGTCGACCACCTCTGCGATGGCGAGCTCAGCGTGGGCGATGTCGTGCTCGGCGGCGGGGAGGTGGCGGCGATGCTCGTGGTCGAGGCCGTCGCCCGGCTCGTGCCCGGCGTCATGGGCAACGATGCGTCCGCAGCCGACGAGTCCTTCACCAGTGGGCTCCTCGAGTACCCCCAGTACACCCGCCCGGCGACCTTCCGGGATTGGCCTGTGCCGGACGTGCTCCGCAGCGGCGACCACGGCCGGGTCGACCGTTGGCGCCAGGCCGCCGCCCTCGACCGGACCCTTCGCCACCGGCCCGATCTGCTCGCCGCCAGGGGCGGCCTCGACCCCGACGAGGTGCGGCTCTTGAGTGAGTTCGGCTATTCTCACTCGTCCCCTGCAACACCCTTCGAGGAGCCTGACGCGCCATGAACCCCACCGATCTGGTCGACCGCAGCAGCCTGCGTGACGACGTACCGGACTTCGGCCCCGGTGACACGCTCAAGGTGCACGTGCGGGTCGTCGAGGGCACCCGAGAGCGGGTCCAGGTGTTCCAGGGCGCGGTCATGCGCCGCCAGGGTTCCGGCATCCGCGAGACCTTCACCGTGCGGAAGATGAGCTTCGGCGTCGGGGTCGAGCGCACGTTCCCGGTGCACAGCCCGATCCTCCAGAAGATCGAGGTCGTGACTCGCGGCGATGTCCGTCGGGCCAAGCTCTATTACCTTCGCGATCGCACCGGCAAGGCCGCCAAGATCAAGGAGAAGCGGACCGTCCGTTGATGCACTGGGAGCCGGCGATCGCTCCCGCAGACGGCGAAGAAGTACCTGCCGGGCTTCCTCCGGTCGCCGAGCCCAGATCGGGGTCAGCGTCCAACCTGGCCAAAGAGATCCCGATCCTCGTCATCGTGGCTTTCCTGGCGGCCTTTTTGGTACGGACGCTGGTGTTCCAGGCTTTCTACATCCCCTCGGCTTCGATGGGGTGTTCGACGTGCCCGGTGCACACGTTGGAGATCAACGACAAGGTCATCGTGTCGAAGATCTCGTACCGCATCCACGCCCCCCGCCGCGGCGACGTCGTCGTCTTCGAGTGCCCCCCGCTGGCGACGTGCACCAAGCGCAAGTCCAGTCCGAACGCTCTCGTCGGCGCGTTCCGATTCATCGGTTCACGCGTCGGTCTCGTTCCGCCGTCCACCGAGGATTACATCAAGCGGATCGTCGCCCTGCCGGGGGAGCTCGTCGAAGGTCGAGGCGGCTTCGTCTACGTCAACGGCCGGATTCTCGACGAGCCTTACCTCCCTCCGGCGGTCATCACCAGTGATTTCGGGCCGGTCATCGTGCCGCCCGACAACCTCTGGGTCATGGGCGACAACCGCGCCAACTCCGGCGACAGTCGCGTCTTCGGCACCATCGATCGCGACAGCGTCGTCGGACGGACGGTGATGCGCATCCTCCCGATCCGCCGTACCGCCTTCCTGTGAACCGCTCTACCATGGCCGTTCAATGAGCGCAGAAGACCTCGAGCGGTACGAGACCGAGATCGAGCTGCAGCTGTACCACGAGTACAAGTCGGTGCTTCCGCTCTTCAAGTTCGTGGTCGAGACCGAGCGGCGCTTCTACCTCGCCAACGAAGTCGACATGCAGCCGCAGAACGAAAACGGACGCCCGTACTTCCGCATCGCTCTGAAGGACGCTTGGGTGTGGGACATGTACCGGCCCGCCCGCTTCGTCTCGAACGTGACCGTCGTGACCTTCAAGGACGTCAACGTCGAGGAGCTTCCCGAGAAGGAGCTGTGACCGCCGCGACGGTCGGACGATGACCGACGGGCGCCGACTGCTCGGTGCCGCGGGCGAGGACGTGGCCGCGCAGTGGTACGTCGATCAGGGCTACGAAATCGTGGTGCGCAACTGGCGGTGCCGCGACGGCGAGATCGACCTCATCGTGCGCGCAGGACGGACGTACGTGTTCTGCGAGGTCAAGACGCGGACGACCGACCGATTCGGGGCGCCTGTCGAGGCCGTGACTCGCGAGAAGCAGATGCGGATCCGCCGCCTCGCGGCGCGGTGGTTGCAGGACGGTGCCCCGGGTCCTGCCAAGGACATCCGCTTCGACGTCGCCTCGGTGACGGGGCCCCGCGACATCGAGATCCTCGAAGGCGCATTCTGAGCGGCGCCCTGGATCCGTCGACCGTTGCCGTTACCGCCGGTCGCCCCGCCCGGGTCGCAGGTGGTCCGGTCAACACGCCGATCGATCTGTCGTCGACCTACCACCAAGGCGGTGACGTGATCTACGGGCGCGACTCCAACTCGTCGTGGGTCGCCTTCGAAGAGGCTGTCGGCGCCCTCGAGGGCGGATTCGGCGTCGCCTTCGCCTCGGGGATGGCGGCTGTCGCGGCGGTCGCATCCTTGGTTCCCGCCGGCGGTGTGATCGTCGCTCCCGAGATTGCGTACAAGGGCGTTCGCACGCTGTTCGCCGAGTTGGCGGCAGTGGGCCGGACGGGGTTACGTCTCGTCGACATCACCGACACGGCGGCGACACTGGCGGCGTGCGACGGCGCGTCCCTGCTGTGGGCCGAGTCTCCGACCAATCCCCTGCTCGGTGTCGCCGACCTGGCGTCCCTGGCTGGCGCGGCCCCGCTCTTCGCCGTCGATAACACCTTTGCTACACCGCTCATTCAGCGACCGCTCGACCTCGGCGCGGACATCGTGGTGCACAGCGCCTCGAAGTTCTTGGCCGGGCATTCCGATGTGATCCTCGGGGTTGCTGTCGCCCGGTCGGCGGAGGTCGCCGATCGTCTTCGAGCTCACCGCTCGCTACACGGTGCCGTGCCGGGTCCAATGGAGGCGTTCCTGGCCTTGCGGGGGCTCCGCACTCTGGCCGTCCGGCTCGAACGTTCGTGCGCGACCGCTGTGGCGTTGTTGGACCGGTTCGCCGGCCACCAATCGGTCGAGACCGTGCACTATCCGGGCTTCGGATCGATGCTCGCCGTCATCGTGCAGGGAGGCGCGAATGGCGCCGACCACGTGTGCGCGGCGTTGGAGCTCGCCGTGCCGGCGACGAGCCTCGGGGGAGTCGAGACGCTCGTGGAGCGGCGCGCCAAGTACGCCGGCGAGGAAGGCGTGCCCCCTGGTCTGTTGCGCATCAGTGTCGGTCTCGAGCACATCGATGACCTTTGGAGCGACTTCTCGGCCGCTCTCGACGGAGTTGCTCAGATCACCTGACCGGGGCCGCCGTCATCGCTGACGACCGGATGGCCGCCGGCGGCCCAGGCCTGCATCCCACCAATGAGGTTGACGACGTCGAATCCGACGCCGCGCAGGGTGAACGCCGCCCGCTCCGACCGCCCCCCCATCCGACAGATGGCCACGACCGGACGGCTCCTGTCGAGGTGCATGTACTCGGCCTCGATCCGTCCGAGGGGAAGGTGCTGCGCATCGGGAGCATGGCCCGCCGTCCACTCGTCGTCTTCGCGCACATCGAGGAGGAGCGCCCCCTCAGCGATTCGCTGCGCAGCCTCGTCGGGGGTGATCTGGGGGATGCCGGCCGCACTGATGCTCATGGCCCAGAGCCTACGGGGCGGGTCAACGTAATCGTCCGGGCCGGCGGTGCTTGCGATACTCGAAACACGGCCGATGCCAGTGGCGACGCAGGTCGGGTGCCTCGCTCGGAACGACCACGACATGGCTCACGCCGATCCCGATGTCGTGGTTGCACCCAGGGCATAAGTACACCTTGCGGGCCTCGAAGGGCTGAATCCGTCGTACCTCTTCCATGCGCTCGGCCTAGCGGGGGAACGCGACCCAAACGAGCAGCAGAACCACCACGAGCAACCCCGCAGCGACGAAGACGTAATCGGACGGCCGGCGCTTCTGCTGGCGAAACGGGTTCATGCCCATGACATTGGTTCCCTCCGCAGAAGCGTGCTCCGCTCACGTGCCGGCTGCTCCGCCTTAGAAGTTCGCGACGAGGTTGTCTCGATCAGCATCGGCGGAGGCGCGGTCATTCGCCGGCAACCTCGTCGCGAACTTCTTCGGCGGACGCTGGCGCTCCCGACGCCGGCCATTGGTCGGGTCTTGGGTGCGGGCCTGGGCTGCATCCTTCTAGGTTCGCATGGATGGAGACATTGCTCGTAGAGCGCGAGGGCGGCATCGTCACGGTCACGCTGAACCGGCCCGAGAAGAAGAACGCCGCCAACAACCAGATGTGGGACGAGTTGCTGGCCACCTTCACCGAGGTCGCAGAGACCGACACCGACCGGGTGATGATCCTCACTGGCGCCGGCGGGGCGTTCTGTAGCGGGGCGGATCTCAGTGACACCTCGGCCCTGACCCGCAATGGATTGGCCCGCATGCGCCACATCGGGAGCGTGGCGCTGGCACTGCACCGATTGGCCAAGCCCACGATCGCCAAGGTCGGCGGGGTCGCTGCCGGCGCCGGGGCCAACCTTGCCTTCGGGTGTGACCTGATCGTCGCCTCCGAAGACGCTCGTTTCTCGGAGATCTTCAGCCGGCGTGGCCTCTCCGTCGACTTCGGCGGCTCGTGGGTGCTGCCTCGGCTCGTCGGGCTCCACAAGGCCAAGGAACTTGCCTTCTTCGCCGACGTCATCGGGGCCGCCGAGGCCGAGCGCTTGGGGCTCGTGAACCGAGTGGTGCCGTCCGACGGCCTCGACGCGTTCGTCGGCGACTGGGCACAGCGGCTGGCCGCAGGGCCACCGATGGCGCTCTCCATGACCAAGACCATGCTGAACAACTCCCTCATGGTCTCGATGGATCAGGCGCTCGAGGACGAGGCAAGGTCGCAGACCGTCAACTTCGCCACCAAGGACTTCGGCGAGGCCGTCTCGGCGTTTCTGGAGAAGCGGGAGCCGAAGTTCGAGGGCCGATAGCCAGGCTGCGTCAACGAGGCGCGCCAAACGCCGTCGTTGTTGTTGTTGTCGCACCTTCGCTCTACGTTTCCCAGTAGCGCTTCGAGTGGCCAGCGCCGATGGCCCTCCTCTCCCCGTATCCCAATGGTGAGGAGTGCTCGTGATCGCCACCATCCCTTCGGCAACGTTGCTCGGCGTCGACGGACGACCCGTGACCGTCGAGGTCCATGTCTCGAATGGGTTACCCGGCTTCACCATCGTCGGGCTCCCTGACACGTCGTGTCGCGAGGCGCGCGACCGCGTGCGGGCCGCGCTGCTTTCGAGCGGCCTGACCTGGCCGTTGAAGCGGGTGACGGTGAATCTTGCGCCATCGTCCATCCGCAAAGGTGGCGCCGGACTCGATCTGCCGATAGCCATCGGGCTGCTCGTGGCCAGCGGGGGGCTCGATCCTGAGTTGGTGGCCGGCGCCGCTTTCCTCGGGGAACTCGGGCTGGATGGGTCGTTGCGGAGGGTGGCGGGTGTCGTCCCGATGGTCGACGCCATCGAGGCTCCTTCGGTCGTGGTTCCGTCATCTGCCGCGGCCGAGGCGGGACTGGTCGGGCGCCACGTGGTCCGCTCGGCGCCCAACCTGGTGTCACTGCTCGCTTCCCTGCAGGGCCACGAACCTTGGGCCGAGGCGCCGGAGCCGACATTCGGCATCGATCCGAACGGTCTGGTCGGCTTGTTGGAGGGCCGGCCTGAGCCGGATCTCGGCGATGTGCGCGGTCAGCGTCTCGGCCGCTGGGCTCTCGAGATCGCGGCGGCGGGCGGGCACCACCTCTTGCTCATCGGGCCGCCGGGTTCTGGCAAGACCATGTTGGCGAGGCGGCTGGCCGGCCTCCTGCCGCGCCTCGAGCGGGACGAGGCGCTGGCGACGACGCGCGTCCACTCCGCCGCCGGGCAACCCCTTCCGTCCGGGGGCCTCGTCCGACGACCGCCCTTTCGCGCCCCCCACCACAACGCCTCGACGGTTTCCCTCCTCGGCGGGGGTACCTCGTTGATGCGGCCGGGTGAGATCTCTCTCGCCCACAACGGTGTGCTGTTCATCGACGAGCTCGGCGAAATGGCGCCCACGACCCTCGACGCCCTCCGCCAGCCGCTCGAGGAAGGGCTCATCCGGGTCGCTCGGGCGCGCGCCACGGTGACCTTTCCAGCCAAGTTCCTCCTGATCGCAGCAATGAATCCGTGCCCCTGCGGCGATGGCGGGCCGCCCGGCTCGTGTCGGTGTTCCGAGGCCGCCCGCGCTCGTTACGGCCGGCGCCTCTCAGGGCCCCTGCTCGACCGCTTCGACCTCCGCCTCACGATCGACCGACCCGATGTCAGCGACCTTCTCGGTGGTCCGGCAGGGGAGTCGAGTTCGGTCGTCGCCGCACGGGTCGTCTCCGCCCGGCGTCGCGCCGAGATGCGGGGTGTCCGCTGCAACGCGGAGCTGCCCGGTCCCGGCATCGAGAGCGCGGTGAGGCTGCAGCCGGCGGCGGCGCGGGTGCTCGAATACAAGCTGCGGATGGGGGCGCTCAGCGCGCGGGGTCTCCACCGCATCCAGCGAGTAGCTCGAACCATCGCCGATCTGGCCGACGTCTCAGACGTCTCCGAGGAGCACGTGTGCGCGGCGCTCGAACTGCGCGCCGACGTCGACGCACTCGAGGGCGTGGCGTGACCGAGCTTCCCGCAGAAGCCTTTGCCGTCGCCTTCTCGTTGCTCCCCGGGTGCGGCCAGCAACGCCTCCGCTCGGTGCTGACCGGCGTCGACGGGCGTCGCGATCTCGCTTTCGCCTGGCGAGCAACGAAAGGCGGACATCTGCTGTCCGATCTGCCCGACCTCGCCTCCGCTCTCGGGCCAGATGCGCATACGCTCGCCGCCGCGTGGGCGGCCACAGCTTCGATGATCGACCTTGCCGCCACTTGGCGATCAGTCAGCGGCGGACGCCAAGGCGTCTGGATGTGGAGCGGTGATGGATACCCAGCCGCCCTTGCTGACGACCTCGACCCGCCTCCGCTGCTGTTCTGGGCGGGGGAGCCGTCCGCCCTCGAGGCTCCGATCGTCGGCATCGTCGGCACGCGCCGCTGTACCGCCTACGGCTCGGAAGTGGCGCGTGAGTTCGGCCGCGATCTCGCCCTCGCCGGCGTCGCCGTGGTCTCGGGTCTGGCGCTGGGCGTCGACGGCGCCGCCCACGAGGGGGCATTGGCTGGAGTCGAGCGGGGAGGAGCCGCTCCGATCGCGGTGGTGGGCAGTGGCCTCGACGTCGTCTATCCACAGCGGCACCGGCCGTTGTGGAGGCGGGTGGGCGAGTGTGGCCTCCTCCTGTCGGAGTCGCCACCGGGCGCACCCCCGGATGCTTGGCGGTTCCCCCGTCGGAATCGCATCATCGCCGCCTTGTCCCGGGTCGTCGTCGTCATCGAGTCGCACGCGCAGGGCGGGTCGCTCTCGACGGTTCGAGCGGCGACCGATCGCGGCATTCCCGTCATGGCGGTCCCTGGCTCGATCCGCAGTCCATCGTCGGCAGGAACGAACAAGCTGCTCAGCGATGGCGTCGCGCCGGCGATTGACGCCGCTGACGTCCTCGTTGCCCTGTCCCTCGAAGGAATCCACCTCAAGGCGAGGGCAGCGTCGACGTTGTTCGAGGGTGGGGCCAAGCTGCCCGGTCCCTCCGACCCGGCGCTCGATCCCGCCGAGATCGAGCTCTTGGCGGCCGTCGATTGGGCTCCGACGTCGACGGAGAAGATCCTCCGTCTCACCGGGTTCAGTGTTGCGGCCCTGTCGGCCGCCTTGGTCCATCTCGAGGTCCGGGGTCTGATCCAAAAGCGAGGCTCATGGTGGGA
>JBKJLN010000400.1:0-4242 GCA_046596935.1 Acidimicrobiales bacterium | reverse complement strand
TTGTAGTCGGGGACGCTGCCGGCGTGCAGCACCGGGAAGCGGTCGGTGAAGTACTGCCCCGGCGGGAGCCGCGTCGGATCGATGCCGCGCTGCTCGAGTTCCTTACGGTTCTTGTCGAAGAAGCCCACGGCCCCAATGTATGCAGGGCCGTGGGCTTCTCCGCCGTCAGCTGCCGGCGGTGCCGTCGAGGACGAGCGTCGGACTACGCCGCCCGCACCGCCGCCAGGGCATCAATGCGGCCCGACCCGTAGATGGGGTCGTCGCCGGGCACGCCCAGATCAACGCTGGTCGTCGTGATCTTGCGGGTGATGGTCGCCCGGTTGTCACCCTTGGCGGCAAGAAGGGCGGCGAGTCCCGCGACATGGGGGGTGGCCATCGAAGTGCCGGCCAACGCCTCGTACCCGTTCACTTTCGAGCAAGAGCTCGGCGTCTTCGTCCGGAGGTAGGTGGAGAAGATGTCGCCAGAACAGGTCAGCGCATCGCCGCCCGGGGCCACGACGAAGTCCTGCAGTGTGGTGGCGTCGTGGTTCGAATAGAAGCTCGACAGGTCTCGCACATCGGTGGCGCCGACGCAGATCACGTTCTTTGCGCCGGACGGTTCGGCGCAGAACGGCACCGAGTCATTGCCAGCGGCGACGACGATGGTGGAGCCCTTGGCCACGGCGTAATCGAAGGCGGCGTAGACGGTGTCGAGGGCGCCGATGACCTTGGCCACCTTGTCGACACCGGACATGACGCCAAGCGAGAGGTTGATCACCTTGGCGCCCTGGTCGGCGGCGTACCGGACGCCGGCGGCGATGTTGTCGGTGGAGCCGCTCCCCGAAGCGTCGAGCACCCGGACCGGAAGGATCTTGGCCGACGGGGCCACCCCGGCCACGCCGACGTTGTTGTCGGCGACGGCAGCGATGATGCCGGCGACGTGGGTGCCGTGACCGTTCTGGTCCTGGGCACCGTCGCTGTAACAGATCCGCTTGGCGCCGGAGCCAGTGCAGCTGCCGTCGGGCTGGACGAAGTCGCGTCCGGAACTGAAGATGTTGGCGGCCAGATCGGGGTGGCCGAGGTCGACGCCGGTATCGACGACGGCGACGAGCGCTCCCGCGCCCCGCGACGTCGGCCAGGCCTGCTCGGCGCGGATCTTGTCCAGCCCCCACTGCTTGGCTCGGTACGGGTCGGCCGACGCCGCCGCGGGACCGGCACCCACGAGTGCCAGCGCAACGGCGAGTGCGGCAGTGGTCATCAGAGACGTACGGCGCATGAAACCTCCAGGTTCGAGAACGCCAGCCAACATCGGTACAGACCCGAGCGGCGGGCCGACGAAGTTCCTTGCTCCATTCTTCCCGATTTGCCCCATTTCGGCACCTGGTGACGCTCGTAAAGTTCCATCAATGATTCCGGCCACGCCTAGCGGTCGCGCGGCGTGGTCGGCCGCGGCCCCCGTCGTCGCCGCCGTCACCGTCTTCGGGGTTTCCTACGGTGTGCTCGCCGGTGGCGCCGGGTTCCCGCTGTGGCAGACCGTGTTGATGTCGATCACGGTGTTCGCAGGTTCGTCGCAGTTCGCAGCCGTGTCCATCCTCGGGGGCGGTGGGTCGGCCGTGGCGGCGGTGACCGCCGGCGCCCTCCTCAACGCCCGCTACCTGGCCACCGGCGCAGCGGTGGCGCAGGTGCTACCGGGGGGCCGGTGGAAGCGGTTCCTCCTGTCCCAACTGGTCGTTGACGAGAACTACGCGCTCGCCGTCGGCGCCGGATCGCCCGAGCAGCCCGACCGGCGCGCCTTGGTCGGAAGTGGCGTCGCCCTCTGGTTGGGTTGGGGCGTCGGGTCAGCGGTCGGAGGCCTCATCGGACCCGCCGTCGGCGACCCTCGGACCCTTGGGCTCGACGCCGCCTTCCCCGCATTGTTCGTCGCCCTGCTCTGGCCGTTGTTGCACCACCGACCGGCGATCCTGGCGGCGCTCGCCGGGTTGGCGGCGGCGATGATCCTCCTCCCTCTGACGTCGCCGGGGGTGGCCCTCGCGGGTGCGGCCGCCGCCGGTCTGGCTGTCAGTCGTCGATGAACGCCCTCCCCGCCATCGCCGGACTCGCGGCGATCACCATCGCCATCAAGGGCGCCGGCTCCCTCCTTCCGGAGCTGCCGGCTCCTCTGCAGCGTCGCCTCGCCGGTCTGGCTCCGGCCCTCCTGGCCGCACTGGTCTACGTCGAACTCGCGGGAGGTCGGGCTCTCCCAGCACCCGGTGCGAAGGCGGCCGGCGTCGGGGTCGCCGTCGTTCTCGCCGCTCTCCGTGCGCCCTTCGCGTTCTGCGTCATCGGCGGCGCGGCCGTAGCCGCGGTCCTACGGGCGCTCACCGGCATCGCCTGAGATCGGCGACGACCTCAGATCCCGGCGAGGCGCTCGACGAGATCGATGGCGAAATAGACGACGAAGAGGCCCGAGATGACCCACAGGAGCGGATGGACCTCGGCCAATCTCCCCCGCGTCGCCTTGATCACCGCGTAGGACACGAAGCCGGCGCCGATGCCGTTGGTGATCGAGTAGGTGAAGGGCATGAGGATGATCGTCAGGAACGCAGGAATGGCGATCTCGTAGTCGTCCCAAGGGATGTTCTTCACCTGGGTCATGAGCAAGAAGCCGACGACGACCAACGCCGGCGCCGCCGCCTCATACGGCACCACGGCCACGAGCGGCGTCACGAACAGGGCGAGCAGGAAGAGCCCGCCGGTGACGAGATTGGCCAACCCGGTGCGGGCGCCGTCGCCGACGCCGGCGGCCGACTCGATGTAGGCCGTGTTCGATGACGCCGAGGCCATGCCACCGACGACGGCGGCGAGAGAGTCGACGAGAAGAACGGCCTGGGCGCCGGGGAGACGGCCGTCCTCGTCGAGCAGGTCGCCCTCGGCACCGACCCCGACCACCGTTCCCATGGTGTCGAAGAAGTCGGCGAGCATCAGGGTGAACACGAACAGCAGGGCGCTGATCACCCCGACCTTGGCGAAGGACCCACCGATCGAGAAGTGGCCGAGCAACCCGAAGTCGGGAGCGGCGAACAACTTGTCGGGGATGCGCGGGACGTTCAGGCCCCATCCCCTCGGGTTGAAGGCGCCATCGGGCCCGAACTGCGCGGGCACGTGAAAGATGGCGTTGATGATCATGGCGAAGACCGTGGTCGACACGATGCCGATGAGGATGGCGCCCTTGACCTTCCGCGCCACGAGCACGGCCGTCACCAGGACTCCGACGGCGAACACCACCGTCGGCCAGCCGAGCAAGCGGCCGCCGATACCGAGACTCACGGGCACCGGGCTGTGCACGGCGTCGGGGATGCGGCGAACGAAGCCGGCGTCGACGAATCCGATGAAGGCGATGAAGAGGCCGATCCCGACCGAGATCGCCTGTTTCAACGCCAGCGGAATGGCCTCGAACACCGCGAGTCGGAACCCGGTGAGTACGAGCACCGTGATCACCAGACCCTCGAGGACGACCACCCCCATGGCCGCCGGCCACGACATCACCGACGCCAGTTGGAATGCGACCACTCCGTTGAGTCCGAGACCGGCGGCGATGGCGAATGGGTACCGGCCGACCACCCCCATGAGCAGCGTCATGACGGCGGCCACGAGCGCGGTCACGGTCGCCAGTTGGGCGAAGTCGAGGCTGGCCCCGTTCACGTCCTTGGCACTCGAGAGGATGATCGGATTGAGCACGACGATGTAGGCCATCGTGAAGAAGGTGGCGAGCCCGCCGCGCAGTTCGGTCCGGACGTTCGACTTTCGCTCGGTGATCCGGAACCATCGGTCGAGGGCAGTCGTCATGCGACTCCGATCAATTGGCGGATTCCTGGAGCGTACGGAGTCACATGGCGCGGAGCGCGGACCTCAGGGTTGGGTGGAAGACGGCGACGACGGTGCTCCGCCCGATGCCTCCGAGAGCGCCTGGGCCTTGACCCCTTCGATGGTGGCGATCACGTCGGCCGGAGGCTTGGCATCGATGGCCCGCTGGAAGGCTTCGGCGGCGAGCGCCGGTTGGCCCTTCGCCCGCAACAGGATCATCCCGCGAAAGAAGTGGGCTTCGGGAAAGCTCGGGTCGATGGCGATGGCCCGCTCGATGCTGGCCAGCCCGGAATCCACGAGCGTCGGATCGACCCGGCTCAACAGCCACCCTCGCTCGGCCAGCGCCACTGGGTTCTCGGGGTCGTCCTTCAGCAGGTCGTCGTACACCCGCACGGCCTCGAGGACTTTGCCCTCCGAGAC
>JBKJLN010000367.1:0-5360 GCA_046596935.1 Acidimicrobiales bacterium | reverse complement strand
CGAGCAGGGACAGCGACGCGTAGATGTTTCGGCCCTCGCGATAGGCGGGGGTGATGACCGTGACCACCGGCGCAGGCGCCACCGTGACTTCAGGGCTCGATGATCTCGTGGTCGCCCCCGAGGGCCTCGAACAGGGGCTCGGCCGTGGCCGGCACGGGGCCCGTCCGGAGCTGACTGCGGACCAGCAGTGCCATGGCGACGATGGACACGGCGGATCCGGTGACGAGCCCGAGCTCGACCCGACCGAGCAGCCCGTGGCCCTGCCACGTCGCCAGCCCGAAGACCACCAGCGCGATCGACCAGCCAATGGCGACCTTGGCGTACCCGCGGAGGGCGATGAGCGCTTGGGAGAGCGCAGTCGAGAGCATGAAGGCAGCGCCGGCGAGGGCGAGAAAGCCAAGGTCTGCGTTACCCAGCTTGTTGAACTCGGCACCGAAGGCCAGGCGGAGCACCAGAGGCCCGACGGCGAAGGCGCCAAGGGTCGATGCGACACCGATACCGATCACTGCGACGACGAGGCGCTGCAGGCCCTTCCGGAAGTCGATGAGTTGGCCGCTGGCGGCGAGGCCGGCCAGCTTGGGAAGCAGTGAGGCCTGCACCGCCTGGAACAGGAACAGGGGCACCCGAGTGATGATGAGGCCGGCCTGGAACTGCCCAGCGATGGCATCCTCGCCCGGTCCGGCCAGCACCTTCACGAGCGGGACACTGGCATTGACGAACGCCTGGGCGAGGACCGATCCGAGGAGCAGCCACCCGAGCGCTTCACTGAGCTCCGACCACGGGGCCTCGGGTCCGTCTTCGAGCAGACCGTGTTGGCGGCTGAGCACCGTGACGAGCATCACCGCGCCGGCCCCGGCGATGAGCAGCCCGAAGGGCCCGGTCGTGCGGACGCCGACGACCGCGAGCACCACCGATGCCGCCACCCGCAGGAGGCCCTCGCCAGCGAGAAGCGTGCCGTAGGCGCGGAACCGGCCAGTGCCGGACAGAGCACCACGGGTGAGATGGATGGCGGCATAGGTCGGGAGGGCGAGCACGAGGCTCACCAACAGCAGGATCTGTCCGTCAAAGAGGTGTTCGAGGAGCAGCCCGCTGAGGCCAAGCGTGACGATGGCGAGCAAAGCGGCGAGCCCGCCTCCGAGGATGGCCGCTCGGCGGATGACGGGGCCGCCGCCGATCCCGAGCGCCCGCCGCGCCGACACCGCTCGGCTCACCTCCTGCTCGAGCGGGAAGAGGAAGCCGGGTGCGGCGAAGAACACCAGCGTCCACAGCACGGAGAGCGACGAGTACCGCTCCGGGCCGAGGGCGCGGGCGGCGACGACGAAGAAGGCGTAGGCCGTCAGTCCGAGCACGAGCAGTCCGGCGCCGACGGCCAGCGTGCCCTCGGGGAGCGGGTTGCCCGACGGACGTCGGTCGAGGAGTTGTCGGCTGCGCAGGGGGATCTCCGGGGGGCAGAAGTGCGGACGCAACCCTAAACGGAACACTCTCTTCGGTCCCAGTACGCTCGCCCGCCTGTGAGTGCCCGCCGCTACCGCTGCACGTCGTGCGGCAACCTGACCCGCTTCACCGTCACGGCCACTCGGCGCACGACGGCGTTCCACCACTTCACCGTCGGCGGCGACCTGACCGTCGAGGACGAGGAAGTGCTCGAGGATCGGGTCGAATCGGTGACCTGCCGCTGGTGTGGCACCGGCTCGGGTGTGGTCGCCCTCGACGAGCCGCCGACCCCCGACCAACTCGAGTCCGCACCTTCCTGACGCGAGCTTCGACTCCAGCTCCCGAGCCGTCGCGAATTCTTGTCGCACCCTCGGCGCATGCTCGGAGTGGGTGGAGTACGAGCAAGGAGAACCGCCGGTGTCCGAGGTGTTGACGATCGATTGCGACGACTGTTCGATGAAGGACACGTCGGCGTGCGACGACTGTGTCGTCACGTTCATCTGCGGACGGGAACCGGATGAGGCGGTGATCATCGACGTGGCCGAGGAGCGGGCCGTCCGCATGCTGATCCGGTCGGGACTCGTCCCCGACCTGCGCCACGCCCCGACCGCCAGCTAGAGGGTCCCCGATGGGCGAGAACAGCGGTGCTACCTTCGCCCGCAATGTCGGCCCGACCGGTAGGCCGCCTAGGGCCGGGGGCCCCGGTGCAACAGCTCCATCTCGTTGGCGTCACCACCGAACACGACAGCCTCATCTTCAGCGTCCGCAAGGGGGCGAAGTCGGGCAGCTTCGTCCTGCCGCTCGACGAAAATCTCGTGAGCGCCCTCGCCGATGCCATTCGCCGCCGCAACGCCGATGGCGTCGATCTCGATCTCCCGGCGGAGCTCGACACGCCGTCACCCGCTCCACGGCGCCAGAGCCACCTGAGCCCCCGGGAGATCCAGGACCGGCTTCGCGCCGGACGGTCGCTCCAGGAGATCGCTGCCGAGGCGGGGGTCGGCGAGGAGTGGGTGGCTCGTTTCGCCGCTCCGGTGGAGGCCGAGCGCTCCCAGATCATCACCCGAGCGCGCGAGCTCACCTATGCCAAACCGCGGCGCGGAGAGTCGGCCGAGACCTTGGGCATGTCGGTTCGCTGGAACCTGGCCGAGCGCGGCGTGCGCATGACCAACGACGAATTCACGGGTGCATGGTCGGGCTACCAGGTGACCGACGAGACGTGGATGGTGACCTTCGACTTCGTCTCTCGCCAGCGTCAGCAGGTGGCCGAGTGGGAGGTCGATCTCGAAACCGGTGACCTCGTCGGACGGAACCGCCTGGCCTCCGACCTGGGGTATGTGGAACCCGGCCGTCGCCGGCGCTCGATCACCTCCATGCAGCCGACGGCGGCGATGACCAGTGCCCGGAACGTCGGGCAGGACGCGAGAGCGGGTGCCGACGAGGAGGCCGACGCGCCGGTGGCACAACGCGCGACGCCAGCCAAGCGGAGGCCGACGGCCAAGAAGGCCACTCCAGCCAAGAAGGTGACGGCCAAGCGGGCGACTGTCACCAGGAAAGCGACGGCCAAAAAGGCAACTGCCACAAAGAAAGCGCCGGCCAAGCGGGCAGCAGTAGCCAAGAAAGTGACCGCCAAGAAAGCCACCGCCAAGAAAGCCACCGCCAAGAAAGCGACACCGGCGCAACGGAGCCCTGCCGGCCGGTCCGCGGCCGCCCCCAAAAGGGCGAGTGCGAGGCGTACGGTGGCGAAAGCGCCGGCGAAGCGCGCCAGCGCAACCAAGAAGAGCGCCCCTTCCCGTGGCGGGAGTGCTCGGGCGAGTGGCCGAGCGGCGAAGGCGCCCTCGACGGCGCGGTCGACACGCGCGGGTGGCGCAAGGAAAGCCGTTCCGGCCGGGGCTCGTGGATCGGCGACGAAACGGCGGACAGCCGGAGCAACCCCGAAGCGCGGTGCACCACCGGCGCTGGTCGTCGCCGAAGCGGCAGCGCCGGTCCGTCCTGTGCCGAACGAGCTTGGTCAGCGCCGCCTCCAACTGATTGCCGGAAAGGCACCGCCCCCCGCCCCCCGTGGTGCACAGGGTCGCCCCACCCCGGCACCGGCGCGGCCACCGCAGGCGAGCGCCGCCCGCATCGCCGCGCCCCGGTCGATCGAAGCGGCGGCGCGGGTGCAGCGACCCGACGGACCGAGCGACGTCCCGGCTTCCCGGCCTCAGCCGTCTCGGCGCCCCGCCGTCGGCGTCGCCGTCGAGGGGCTCGACCTGCCCCTCGGAAACCGCTCCGACTCTGACGTGGCCGAAAAGGACGACGTCGCCGGTAACGAGGCAATGGCCGAGGCCCGACGAATCGCCCGCCGCGAGGCGAGGGCGGCGGCGCGCCAGCGCGGTGGGGCCTCGGTCGATCCGAGCGAGTCGCCGAACGCCGACGATCGGGTCGTCACCATCCGTGCGAACCGAGCCGCGCCCCCGCGCGGCGAGGCCGAGATCGTCCTCCCGCAGGACCTGCCTCCGTTGCGGCCGGCGCAACCGGCCACCCAACCGCGCAAGCGGCTCTTCGGTCGCACCGGTCGCCCGCAGTAATCCGAAGACCGAGGGCGACGGGGGGTGGTCGATCCCGTGTCGACCACGGACGCCACACTGGAGACGTGCGCGACCTCTCGACTCTCGCCACGCGACTGACCCAGATCGGCAGAGCCGCAGGACTCGATGCCATCGGTTTTGCCCCGGCGTCTCCCTTCGAGCACACCAAGCGAACGCTCGAACAGCGAAAGGTCGAGGGCCTCTCCGGCGGGATGCAGTTCACCTATCGCAACCCGACCCGGTCGACCGACCCGCAACGGGTTCTCGCCGGTGCTCGGACGCTTGTCGTTGGCGCCCGCTCGTATCGGAGGGCCGAGCCCGAGAGCTCGGTGCCGGGTACCGGAGTCCGAGGCGAGGTGGCCAGGTACAGCTGGATCGACCACTACGCGCCGCTCCGAGCCAGCCTCGCCGCCGTTGCCGACACGCTGACCGAGGCCGGATGGCGGGCGACGGTTCTCGCTGACGACAACGCCCTCGTCGACCGGGAGGCTGCCTTTCGGGCGGGCCTCGGCTGGTACGGCAAGAACACCATGCTCCTCCTTCACGGGCACGGATCGGAGTTCGTCCTCGGATCGGTCGTCACCGACGCGCACCTGCCGACGAGCGCAGCCCCGACCGGGGGCCCGGAGGCTGCCGCGGTCGACGGTTGTGGGCCGTGTACCCGGTGCCTTCCGGCGTGTCCGACGGGTGCGCTCGTTGCCCCGGGTGTGCTCGATGCCAGGCGCTGTCTGGCCTGGCTGTTGCAAGCCGAAGGAGTGTTCCCTCGAGAACATCGGCAGGCGCTCGGCGGTCGAATGTACGGCTGCGACGAGTGCCAGGATGCCTGCCCGCCCAATCGTCTCGAGATCCGTCGCCGTCCTCCGCCCTCGGCCGAGGTCGACGCCGAGTCCGTCGTCGACCTTCTCGCCCTCCTCGAAGAACCCGACGACGACGTCCTCCTCGATCGCCACGGCCGCTGGTACGTGCCCCGGCGGGACGCGAGGTATCTCCGTCGCAATGCTCTCGTGGCGCTGGGCAACGTCGCCGACGGAGGTGACGGAAGGGTGGCGGCCGTTGTTCGCAGATTCGCCGCCGCCGACGACACCCTGCTGCGCGCCCACGCCGCTTGGGCTGCATCACGACTAGGTCTCGAAGACGTGGTCATCGGACTCGAGAGGTGCGAGCGCGAGCCGGTCGTCCTGGCCGAGCTTGGAGCCCTTCCCGGGCCTCGAACAAAGTAGGAAGCAACGTGGCGCGACACCTGTTGGTCACCAACGACTTTCCTCCGAAGGTGGGTGGCATCCAGACCTACAGGTGTCGCGCCACGTTGCTTCTACTTTGTTCGAGGCCCGGGAAGGGCTCCAAGCTCGGCCAGGACGA
>JBKJLN010000453.1:0-2844 GCA_046596935.1 Acidimicrobiales bacterium | reverse complement strand
CTCCAGCCCGTGTTGTTGAACCTCGCAACGAACGGACGGACCTGGAGCGAGCACGGGCTCACCGCCGATCGGGTACGGGCCGCCAACGCCGGCATCGGACAGACCTCGCAGCGCCTTGGCGCTCATGTCACCGTCCTCCTCGACGAGGCCGTCGCCGCCGGCGACCTTCCCGAGACCACGCCTCACGATCGGCTGGACTGAGCCTCCTCGGACTCGATGTCGGCCAGCTGCTGCACTCGGGTGACGTGACGATCGCCCTCGAAGGTGGTGGCGAGGAACACGCCGACGATCTCCTTGGCCATCGCCACGGCAACCACCCGCGCTCCCATCGACAGCACGTTGGCGTCGTTGTGGCACCGGGCCATCCGCGCCATCCACACGTCGTGGCACAACGCCGCCCGGGCCCCGTGCACCTTGTTGGCGGCGATCTGTTCTCCCTGGCCGCTGCCTCCGAGAACGATCCCGACGTCGGCGTTCCCACCCACCACCGCACGAGCGGCCGCCGCGCACAGCGGCGGGTAGTCGACCGACGCGGTGGAGTCCGTTCCGAGGTCCATCACGTCATGGCCCTCGGAGGTCAGCCACGGTACGAGCTCCGTCTTCAGCGGGTATCCAGCGTGGTCAGCAGCGATGGCGATCTTCACGCCTCGGAGTCTGGCGGACCCGGGATCGTGTGGGGGTCAAGCGCTGAACTTGGCGCAAGGTTGCGGGGCCGAGAACCATGGCGGGGTGCGCGTGTGGATCGACCAGGACCTCTGCACCGGTGACGGTCTGTGCACCGACCACGCGCCTGAGGTCTTCGTGCTGCTCGAGGACGGGATCGCCTATGTCAAGCAGAAAGACCGTGTGCTCAATGACCCCGGCGGGTCAGGGAGCCTGGCGGCGATTCCGCCGGCCCTGCTCCTGGCCACGGTGCACGCGGCCGAGGACTGCCCAGGCGAGTGCATCTTCATCGAGCAGGAATAGCTCGTCTCCCGGGGGTTCGACCGGCATGCGAAGCTCCTGGTCTCCTCGGCGATCGGGCAAGCATGCGACTCATACTCCTCGGCGCTCCCGGTGCCGGGAAGGGAACCCAGGGCAACCGCCTGGCTGATCACTTCGGGATCGCCCACGTGTCGAGTGGCGACATCCTCCGCCAACACGTCGCCGACGGAACGCCGCTCGGGCTGCAGGTATCGGCGCACGTTGCCGCCGGTGAGCTCGTCCCCGATGAGCTCGTGCTGGCGGTCATCGGACGTGCTGCGGTGGAGGCGATGGAATCCGGCGGCTACCTCCTCGACGGGTTCCCGCGGACGCTGCCCCAGGCCGAGCGAGCGTTCGAGCTGGCGACACGAGGTGACATCGCCGCCGAAGCCGTGCTCTTCCTTGCCGTTCCCGACGATGTGGCCGTCGAGCGGCTCGTCGACCGTTCGGCGACGTCCGGGCGCGCCGACGACGCGTCGGCCGACGTGATCCGGCATCGCCTCGAGGTCTTCCACGATCAGACGGTGCCGCTGCTGGACTTCTATCGCGACGGCGGCCGTCTCGTCACCGTCGATGCCAGCGCTTCGCCCGACGAGGTCACGGCCGAGATTCTCGAGGCACTTGACCGCCATCTCGCCGACTGACCGACGGGCACCTCAGACGAGCAGCTTCGACTCACCTTCGAGGTAGGTGATGAAGCGGCTGAGCTCTTCGAGGTCGAAGGGCTTCGTCATGTAGTAGTCGGCCCCGCATTGCCAGCCCTCCCACACATCGTCGTCGCTCGCCTTCGCCGTCAGCATGACCACGGGGATGTCGCAGGTCGTGGGATTCGCCTTGATCACCGAGAGCACTTCGAGTCCGTCCATGCCCGGCATCATTCGGTCGAGCACGACCAGATCCGGCAGGGTTCGGACGATGGCGTCGCGAGCATCGATGCCGTTCGTCACCGTCTGAACGGAGAAGCCGTTGAGCTCGAGGTGCAACGTGAGCAAACCGGCGATGTCGGGCTCGTCGTCGGCGACGAGGATTCGTTTGACAGGACGTTCCGCCATGAAATTCCTCCAGGGTCGACTGCGGCGAGTGTCCAGCACACAAGCGCGTCACGCCGAGCTACGTACCGATTACCTCGGACGGGTTCCGGCCCGCCTTGACCCAACGCTGGAACAACGCTCCTGGGGCAAACTGCGCAGGTGGCCGACCCCCGAACTTCGTCCGCCCTCGATCTCGGGGCGTTCATCGACGCCTCGCCTTCGCCGTTCCACGCCGTCGCCGAGGCGGCGCGCCGGCTCTCGGCCGCCGGCTTCGAGGAGGTGGACGAGACCGCGGCACCGGCCGATGCCGCACCGGCAGCGGGCTTCCTCGTCCGTGACGGCTCACTCGTCGCCTGGGCGGGAGTGACCCAGGCGGCCGGCGCAGGGTTCCGCATGATCGGAGCGCACACCGACTCGCCGAACCTGCGGGTGAAGCCTCGTCCCGAACTCGATCGCCTCGGCATCGGTCAACTGGCGGTCGAGCCCTACGGAGGGGTTCTCCTCAACTCCTGGCTGGGTCGTGACCTCGGGCTCTCCGGTCGAGTGTCGCTCCGCGATGGGAGGGTGCTGCTCGTCCGCAGCGACGACGCCGTGCTCCACCTGCCGCAGCTGGCCATTCACCTCGATCGCGAGGTGTCGTCGAAGGGGCTGCTCATCGACCCTCAGCGACACACCGCCCCGATCTGGGGACTCGGCGGCGCAGCACCCGGTGATTTTGCCGCGTGGCTCGCCGGTCTCGTCGACGTGAGCCACGACGACGTCGTCGCCTGGGACGTCATGACCCACGACACCGCCCCTTCGGCAATCGCCGGCGCCGATGGGTCGCTCCTCTCGGCCCCCCGCCTCGACA
>JBKJLN010000182.1:0-3344 GCA_046596935.1 Acidimicrobiales bacterium | reverse complement strand
CTCCGGCGAACGCGGTTCGCCGAACACGAAGCGGGCCCGTCCGTCGGCGGTGAAGAAACGACCGTCGGAGAACAGACGGCGCTCGCGTTCGACGATCACGTCACCCTCAGGACAGGGCCACTGAATACCGCCGCTGGCCTCGATCATCGGATAGCCGGTGATGCCGGTGAAGTCGAAGGGTCGGCCGGCGGACAGGCGGCGGAGGATGCCGAACGCCGCCTCGGGATCGGTCCAATCCTCGACGAGATCAGCGCATCCCCAGGCGACCGCCAACCGCCGGAAGATGTCGAAGTCGCTCATCGCCTCGCCGGGCGGTTCCGCTACCCGCCGCACACGGCCGATGCGCCGCTCTGAGTTGATGAAGGTTCCCTCCTTCTCGCCCCACCCCGCAGCCGGCAGGACGAGGTCGGCCCGCTGCGCGGTCTCGGTCGAGGAGTACATGTCCTGCACGACGAGGAAGTCGAGGCGGTCGAGAACGTCATGGCCATAGGTCTGGTTGATCCATGAGTGGGCGGTGTTGGTCGCCACGATCCACAGCCCGCGGATCGTGCCATCGACGATGCCCTCGAGGATCTGGTCGTAGGCGCGGCTCGGTCGGTCAGGGATGCGGGTGGCGTCGATCCCGAGCATTGCCGCGACCTCGGCGCGGTCGGTCGCATTGGCGAAGTCCCGCCCGCCCAGGAGGTTCGTGGTGTTCGAGAACAAGCGCGACCCCATGGCGTTGCACTGGCCCGTGATCGAGTTGGCGCCCGTCCCCGGCCGACCGATGTTCCCGGTCAGCAAGGCCAGGGCGATGATGGCCTCGGCCGAGCGCACACCTTCGTGGCTCTGGTTCACGCCCATCGTCCACCAGAACGAGACCCGCTGGCCACGGTGGATGGCGGCGGCGAAGCGTTCGATCTCGTCGATGTCGAGCCCGGTCTTGGCACTCACCATGTCGAGCCCGAAGTTGGCAACGTGTCGGGAGAACTCGTCGAACCCGATCGTCGATCGTTCGATGAAGGTCGCGTCCGTCCACCCTCGTTGGATGAGCAGGTTGGCCAGCCCGTACAATAAGACGAGGTCGGACTTGGGCTGCAGCGCGAGGTGATGGGTGGCCGCCATCGCCGTCTCGGTCTTGCGGGGATCGACGACGATGATCTCCGGCGAATGAGGATTGCGGCAGATCCGCTCCCACAGGATGGGATGGGCCACGCAGAGGTTCGAGCCGAACAGAATGATGACGTCCGACTCCTCGAAATCGGCGTAGGTGTAGGGCGGGGCGTCGAAGCCGAACGTCTCCTTGTGGGCGACGACCGACGTCGCCATGCACTGGCGGGTGTTGCCGTCCCCATGGACCATGCCCATGCCGAACTTGGCGACCGTGCCGAGGAGGGCCATCTCTTCCGTCGGGATCTGGCCCGTACTGAGGTAGGCCACCGAGTCGGGGCCGTGAGCTCTGTGGATGGCGCCGAATCGGTCGACGAATGCCTCCGTGGCCGCATCCCAGGAGACGGGTTGCAACTTGCCGCGCTTGTCGCGTAGCAGCGGCCTCGTGGCGCGGTCGTCGGCGGCGAGGGGGGCGAGGGCCTGCCACCCCTTCGGGCAGGCCATGCCGAGGTTGACCGGGTAGTTCGCCGTCGGGGTGATGTTCACCGGCTGGCCTTCCCGCACGTGGACGTCGAGCGAGCAGCCCGTCGAGCAGAAGCCACAGATCGTCGCCACCGTGCCATCGGGCGCCAGACGCGTCGGCACCTGACCGAGCCCGAAGCCGGGGCGCATCCGTTCGAGATCGCGCGTGAGTGCTCCGTCGCGCGATCGCACGACTCGACCGAGTCGACGTCGCAGCGACGTCAACGCGACTCGCCGGGCATGCGAGGCGCCACCGCCACTCGGAAGAACTGGTGGCGTTCGATGAGCTCACCGCCCACCAAGATGACCAGGGCCGAGGCGCAGATGATGGAGAAGGCGGCCGTTCCCACCGTGTCGATGGTCGCCCCGGCCATCAGGACCACTGGCAAGAGCACGCCTCCGACAACCCCGCACAGCACCCGCAATTGCACGGTTCCCCGCAGGTCGCGGCGAAGCAGCAGGGCGGACCGTCCGAGGTCGCTCGTCACCGGCGATCGGAAGGAGGCGAGCGGCTTCAGGTCGAGGAGGAGCTTGGCGCCGGCCAATGCCGCTCCCCCCAGCCCGAGCAACCGGATCTGCGTTACCGCCACCGCGGACGTACTGTGACCGACGGCTGCGATCGCCGCCAAGGTGGCCATCGTTGCGATCGTGCCGGTGCTCGAGCCCGACAGAACGAAGACGGGCCCCGTGCGGCCGGCGCGCCACCATGCACGCCGGGTGACCGCGTACAGCATCATCGAGGACGCGATGCCGGCGACGCCGGCAACGAGCGCGGCGACGCCCAGGACGTGCGTCCAGATCGAGAATGGCGCCAGCCACGTCGATGTTGCGTAGGAAGGGGTGAGGGCCCCGAAGGCGCCAAAGGCGACGACCTCGCGGCTCAACCACGAATGCGAGATGCCGAGGACCGCCCGAAAGGCGTATCGGGGTCGGCCGAGGTGCATCGTGCTGGCCGCCAGTGCTCCCAGCCCGATGACGGCGGCGAGGACGGCGTGCAACGGATGCACGGCACCTGCGAACGGCCCGACGCCCCATCGGCGGGCGACGTCGAGAGCCAGCGCCCCGACGGCGAGTTGGGTGAGCACCAGCATCGCCGCCAGCGGCGGGTGCGGATGGGCCGGACGAAGGGAAAAGTGGTCGGCGGCGCGCGTGAGCTCGAGCATGGGCTTGGTCGAGCGATAGATCGTCGTCGGAACGGTGATGGCCGAGGCCGGCGCACCCGGCACCAACGCGGCGCCCTCGAGGGCTGCGCTCGCCGCCGACGCCGACTTCGACACGATCGAGATGCGGATGGCGCCATTGGGGCAGCTCTGCACGCACGCCGGCGCCTCACCGACTTCGAGGCGCCCGCGACACATGTCGCACTTCCGGACGATGCCTCGCGCCTCGTTGAATCGGGGGACTTCGTACGGGCAGGTGAGCGTGCAGTAGCCGCATCCGATGCACTGGTCGTCGAGGTGGGAGACGATCCCGGTGACGGGATCCTTCTCGTAGGCATCGACGGGGCACCCGCTCAGGCAGGCCGGTTCGACGCAGTGATGGCAGGCGGTGGTGACGGTTTGTTGAAAGGCGATCTTTCCTGCGCCCTGCAACAACCCGACCGACCGCCACGATTCGTCTTCGTCGAGTCCGTTCAGGGAATGACAAGCGACGACGCACGACTTGCATCCGGTGCATTGGTCGAGGTCGACCTCGAAGGCGTACTGCTCGCCCTGGGCCGGCGTCGAGAGCGG
>JBKJLN010000171.1:0-2642 GCA_046596935.1 Acidimicrobiales bacterium | reverse complement strand
AGACGACCGCCATCCGCGCCTTGGCCCATCAATGGCAGTCATGGGCCGACGTCCACTTCGTGCTCGACCCGGAAGCCTTCTTCGGTGGCCCCGACTACCTCATGCACGTGGTCGCCGAAGAGGACCTGTGGGACCCTCGCCTCGCCGCCGGCACCCGGTGGAAGGTGCTCGTCGTGGAGGATGCCGATGAGCTCATCCGGGCCGACGCCCGCCAAGAAGCCGGCGCCTCACTGGGCCGGCTGCTCAACCTGACCGACGGCATCCTCGGGCACGGGATGCGGGTGCTGCTGTTGATCACCACCAACGAACCCATGCGGGCACTGCATCCCGCAGTCGTCCGACCGGGACGGTGCCTGGCCGACGTCCAGTTCCGTCCCTTCACCAGCCGCGAGGCCGCCGACTGGCTCGGCGATGTCGCCAGCGCCGGCGACCATCTCACCCTGGCCGAGCTCTACCGCGCTCGCGGCGACATCGACACCATCGCCACCGAGCACTCGACGTCGGCACCGGGCAACTACCTCTGACCAACCCCGCCTCATTCTGGGCGGATCCTTCCGTTCATACGACGGGTACATCCGCCCAGAACGTCAGGACGACGTGGTCTCCTGGGCGACGAGGAGGTCGGCTTCCTGCTCGGGCGTGGGCGAACCCGGAGCCATCGTCGACTGGTCGCGGGTGCGGTCCCAGGCGAGGGTGTCGGCGACGGTCTCCAGAATCGGCCGGTTGCGGAAGCCGGCCGCTTCCGCCTTGGCGGACGAGGCCTGGAACAGGCCGTCGATGTTGGCGCGGGAATTGAGATAGAGCGGGAACGGGGCCTTCTGCTTGGCCACGATCGCCTCGTCGACCCAGACAACCTCGGCCTTCGAGCCGGAGGCCTCGATGCAGGCCTCGAGCATCGTGCGCAGTGTCATCGTCTCGCTCGGCCCGACCGTGTTGAAGGCGCCATCGAGACCGTCGGCCGTCGCCTGCACCACGAAGTCACCCTGGTCGCGACCGTGCACCACCTGCACCGGCTGATCGGGACGATGGGGAACGGCGATCTCCCCGCCCTTCGCCGCCCGCCGCACCCAGTAGGTGAAGCGATCGGTCGGGTCGTGCGGCCCAGCCACGATGCCGGGGCGGATGATCGTGGCGTGTCCGGGAAAGGCCTCGCGAACGACGTCCTCGCACAGGACCTTGAGCGGCCCGTAGCTCTCTCCGGTGACCTCTTCCGTCGAAGGATCATCGATACCTCCGACCGGCGACTCCTCGGTGAGCGGACCCGAAGGGGCCGACTCGTACACCGACACCGTCGAGACGAAGGTGTAGTGGCCGACCCGTCCGGCAAGGGCGTCGACGGCTTCGCGGACTCGACGCGGGACGTAGGCGTTCACGTCGACGACGGCGTCCCACGCTCCCGTTGCCAGGGCCGAGAGCTCGCCGGCGTCACGATCTCCGGTCAGGCGGCGAGCACCGGGGAACAACCCGGCATTGGTCTGGCCCCGGTTGAAGATGGTGACGTCGTGACCGGCGTCGAGGGCGGCTTCGGTGATGTGGCGGCCGACGAATCCGGTGCCGCCGAGCAGAAGGATGCTGGACATGAACCGCAACCTTACAGTTGCGCAAGTTCCTCTGGCATTGGCGCCGCACAATTGCGGAGCCGCGAGCCACTGAACTCGAGACTCGAAAGGGCGACGTCGACCCACCACGTCCAGATCGACGGTGTGAAGCGAAGTTCGATCCCTGCAACGACATGCATCGCCAACAGGTCACCGACCTCGACCTGCTCGAGAGGTTCGACGGTCTCGGCGCTCACCCAATACCCGCCGACGTCGTGGCGCTGGAAGGTGTCGGAAGGGAGGCGGTAGGCCCACAGCCGGCAGTTCCGGATGGCATCGAGCCAGCCGTGTTCGACGACGTGGATACGAGAGGACGCGGTATGGCCGAAGAAGCGGTTGCGGTCGTCCTCGGTCGTCCGCTCGCTCATCCACGCGCACCCCCTCGGGCAGTCGCGCGGGAACCAGAACGTGGGGGCGTGGCGAGTGTCGACGGCCCAGACGAACAGGTCGTCGGCTTCGCTCGGCGGCGCGGTCGCAACCGCTTGCGGGCGGAAGATCTCGATCGTCGGATCCTCGCTGAAGTGCCAGAGCGCGTGTGGTCCCTCCCCCTCGAAGGGCGGAGCCGCCGGCCGGTGGAGGTGGCGATCCATGTCCGTAGACTGCCAGCGCACCGAATTCCGGTGCCGAAATCCTCAGGGGGATGCACGTGGCCGGTTGGAGCTTCGCCGATGTCTGGGAGGTCGTCGCCGACCAGGTCCCCGATGCTCCCTGCCAGATCCACGGCGACCGCTCGGTGCCCTGGAGCGAGTTCGATACCCGCGCCGACGGCGTCGCCCAGTGGCTGCTCGACCTCGGGGCGATGCAGCAGGACAAGGTGGCGCAGTACCTCTACAACGCTCCCGAATACCTCGAGTCGATGTTCGGCATCTACAAGGCCGGGCTCGTCCCGGTGAACACGAACTATCGCTACGCCGACGAGGAGTTGCTCTACCTCTGGGACAACGCGGATGCAGTCGCCGTGGTCTTCCATGCCACCTTCGCCGACCGGGTCGACACCTTGCGGGGCAAGCTCCCGAACATCAAGGGTTGGCTGTGGGTCGACGA
>JBKJLN010000104.1:0-5738 GCA_046596935.1 Acidimicrobiales bacterium | reverse complement strand
GCCGCGGCAACCGCCGCCGCTGCTGCTGCCGGCGCAATCGACGCCGCCTCGAGCCCGCTGCCTTCTTTGACAGGATGCGGCGGCGACGTATGCGCGGGCGCGTGGCCCACTGCGTCGGAGGTCGTCGGACTGTCGCCGGGGAGGGGAGCGGTGGTGGGAGCCGGCGGATCGCTCGACGGCGACTCCCCGTCGAGACTCGATGGGCGGCGAGTTTCGTGGAGCGGGAGGTCGAGCGCAGGTGCGCTGACGGACGAGCCTGGTGGCGTACTGGGCGCAAGGAGGTGCGGGGGCACCTCGATCGGTCGGGCGCCGACGGTGCGACGCTGCAGTGTCCGTGGCTGGATCGGGGGCGCGAGGTCGTCGGGCCGGCTCGCCAGAAGTTCCGGGTCGGATTCGTCGTCCGGTGTATCGAGAGCGGACAGGTCGAAGCCACCGACGCGGGGTCCGTCGGTGGCGTACGGAGACTCCGAAGTCCCGGTCGAGGGGCTGTCCCTTCGCTCGGCCGCTTCGATGGCGGCCAACGGCGCCGGGCCGGTCGGTGCGACCGGTGCGTCGATGACCCGCGCCACCGGAAGATCGCGCACACCCGGAGCCGGTGCTGCGAGGGGAAGCGGGTTGCCGAGGGTGTGGCTGATCGCAGGCTCGGGCAGGCGAGCGACGGCGAGGGGCTCGGCCGAGACGGTCGGGAGTGGACGGGCGACTGGAGCGAACTCCTCGACCGGCGGTGTGAGATGCGGCGTCCGGAGGGTCAGGTCGTTGCTGACACCGACGGCCGCGCGATTCGATCCGGACTGGCGCGTCAAGCCCGAGGCGACACCGCTGGGACCGTCGGCGGAGATGGCGTGGCCGAGGCTGCCACTGACGCGCGGACTGTGGTGGCTGGTGAGGATCTCGGGAAGGGTCTGCACGCGGAAGGTCGGCTGGATCGGACCGTTGGTCGCCATTGCCGGCATCGTCATCCAGTCGCCGGTCGCCGCTCGCTCCTGGCGGATGATGCCGTCGTCGGAGTCGGCGTCACGCGCGACTGTCGAGGCCTCGGGTGGGGCCTCGACAACGTTGGTGGATGCATCCTTCTGGCGACGGAACCAGGCCATGTCAGAACTCCTGCTCGGCCAATTCGTTCAAACGTTCATTGATCTTGGCGATCTCCCGCACGAACTGGCGACGGCGGAAGTGCTCGAGCTCGACGATCTCCTGGTGATTCCAGTGAAAGTGGTAAGCGACGTACGCAATCTCCTCGAACAACTGAGGGACGGCGTACGTCACGATCCCCCCGGGCGACCACCGGCCACATCGACCGTGAACTCGTGTTGGCAGTTGGGGCACGCCACCGCGGCGCGGGTGTGTCCCTCCTGGTTGATCCGCCGATAGAGGTCTTGCAGAAAGGCCAGATCGGCGGCGAAGAGGTCCTCGATGACGCCGACGTCGACCTCATCCTCTTCGAGGTGGCCGAGCCGGCTGATCACACGCGCCAACAACACGACGGTGAGATAGGCCGGACGGGCGGCGACCCGGGCATCCGAAAGGGGTTCGAGTTCGTCGCGGGCGGTGGCCATGCGCATGATGCCGCGCTTGTGCAGTTCGCCTCGACGATCGAGGTAGCCGCGCGGAAGTTCGAAGGCGTACTCGGTGCGGAGGAGGGGCGTCGGCGTGGCCGCCGACGCCCCCATCTCCTGCTCTTCGTCTTCGGGCGCCAGTGGCGCCCCGGGGATCACCCGGCGCATGGTTTCCCCGCGATCGATTGCTGCGGGGAGGTGCGCATCACTCGACGATGATGTCTTCGCCCTGCAGGGTGATCTTTTCGTCCAATGCGTTGGACGCACCTGCGGACACCTGGGTGATCTCGACGGCGCTCGGCTGGCAGTTCCGGACCGTATAGGTCTTGATCGGCGCTTCGCTCCCCGGCGTCAGGATCTTCACCACGACGTCCTTGCGCATCACGATGCCGTCCTTGGTGTCCTTCATCCACTTGTCGAAGAAGGGCTCGTCGGTCAGCGGACGAGTGATGGTGACGGTCACCGGCTTTTCACGGCCAGGGATCTTCTTCACCACGTATTTCCCAGTGGCGGTCTGCGTCTTGACCTCGATCATGTCGAACTCCTTCTTCAGGCCCGTCACCTCCTTCACGTTCATTGCCTTGCCGCCGATCTCCACCAGGAAGGCGTTGGCTACCAGGGCGTCGAACCCGGTCAGACTCCATGCACTCATAATTTGTCCTCGTTCGTTTTGGGTTCTAGATCCGGGTTACTCGGCGACCAGCGAGACGCCGCCCTCGAGCTGCTGCAGGCGGAAGATCACGAACTCCGCCGGCTTCACGGGAGCGACGCCGATCTCGCACACGACCTGGCCGAGCGAGATGCCCTCGGCCGGGTTGGTCTCGTCGTCGCAGCGCACGTAGAACGCCTCCTCCGGCGAGTTGCCGAAGAGGGCACCCTTGCGCCACTCCATGACCAAGAAGCCGGCGATGGTTCGGCGGATCTTGCCCCAGAGGGCGTGATCGTTGGGCTCGAACACGACCCAGTCGGTGTTCACCTGGATCGACTTCTCCAGGTAGTTGAAGAGGCGACGGACGTTGATGTACTTCCACGCCGGGTCGCTCGACAGGGTGCGTGCGCCCCAGACGCGGATGCCGCGACCGGGGAAGGCACGAATGCAGTTGATGCCCTCGGGGTTGAGCAGGTCCTGCTCGTTCTTGGTGATGTTGAGCTCGAGGCTGATCGCACCGCGCAGGGTGTCGTTGGCCGGGGCCTTGTGGACGCCGCGGTCGTTGTCGGTGCGTGACCACAGGCCGGCGAGGTGACCCGACGGCGGGATGAAGATGTTCTGGCCCGAGAGCGGGTCGAGCACCTTGATGCGCGGCCAATAGAGGGCGGCGAACTTCGAGTCGTAGCCGGCCTTGTCGACCCGCCACTCCTTGATCTGCTGGGCGTTCATGCCGGGGGGCGGGTCGAGGATGGCCATGCGGTCACCCATGAGCTCGCAGTGGCTGATCATGGCCAGTTGCACGGCCTGAAAACCCTCGCCGTTGATGTGCCCCTGCTCCCACGCCGCCGTGAGGTCGGGGACCGCCAGCATCGTGACCTCGTCGATGGCTTCGAGGGCGCCGAAGCCGGTGCGGCTGGCGACATCGCCGACGTAGTCGGCGGCCTCGACGCGGGCGGGCGCAGCCGAAGCGTTGCCGCCGGCCAGCGAGACGTTGCCCTTCGCCGGGCGCTCCACGGCGCCGCCGCTGGTGGCCTCTTCGAGGCGGATGAGCTTGGACGTGGCGTTGACGACCTGGGTCGCGTTCTGCTTGCCCTTCTTCGTCGTGAGGTCGGGGAAGGTCTCTTCGGCCTTGCTCCCCTTCTTGACGACGATGGTGAAGGTGTCGTCGGGAGCACCTTCGCCTTCGGGATGCTGGATCTCGACGGTCAGATCGTTGCCGGCGGCGCCGGCCTCGATGGCCTGCACGCGATAGGGCAGCTGCTTGCCGTCGCCGGCACCGAGTTCGCCACGAGCGGACGGCTGGGCCGCCTCGCCGTCGCCGCCGATCCGGACGATGTAGGCGATGCCGCCACCGTTCTGGAAGTAGCCGTAGACGGAATGGGCGAGATACGAGCCTTCGACGAAGTCGCCGAAGGTCGTGACGAACTGTGTCCAGTTCGTGACGAGCGTCGGCTCGTTGAAGGGGCCGCGAAGGGCGAGACCGACGAAGGCGGCGACAGCGGTGCCGACACCTTCGATCGGACGTGCTCCACCGTCGAGCTCCTCGACATACACACCAGGGGACAGATACTGAGGCATGAAGGCCTCCTCCTCATCGACCGGGACGATCGTTCCCGAGCCTCTCGCGCCAGGTCGCCGCCGGATAGGTGCATAGGGGCGGTGCTGAGGGAAGCAAATGCTGCACGAAGGGGCAGACGCGACGATGCCCGCCTCTCGGCGGGCATCGGTGCTCTACCCGGAGACCGGCGAACTACTCCTCGGCGTCGTCGTCTTCTTCGCGCTGGACGGCGGTGTCGTCGTGGAGGGCCTGGGCGGACTTCTCCTCCTCCTGTTCCGCCGGGGCCTCGGCGCCGCCTTCCTTGGCCTCCTCCGTGGAACCGAGCTGGGGTCCGCCGGCCGCGGGGCCACCCCCGGCCTCCGCGCCGCCCTCCTTGGCCTCTTCTGTGGAACCGAGCTGGGGTCCGCCGGCCACCGGGCCGCCGCCATCCTTGGCCTCCTCGGAGCCGTGCTCGACCGACTCGTACTCCTTGCCTTCCTTCTCGCCCTCGTCCTCGTCGCGCTGGACGGTGGAGTCACGGAGGGTTTGAAGCTCCGCTGCCTCGCCGCCCACGGCTTCGCGCTGCAGCGGCAACGTCTGCACCGTGCCGGCACTGGCGTGCTCGTGTCCTGCGTGATCACCGGCGTCGCTCGACATGACGGCGTCGGCAGTCGCCTCGGCCTGCTGCTCGGCCCAGTCGCCGGGATCCGAGACCTTGAGGCCGCCGGCGCGGGACTCGCCGGGAACATCCCCCTTGCTCTGCTGCACCACGTGGGTCAGTTCGTGGGCGATGGTCCGCTGGCCGTCCTGGCTCGAAGGGTTGTACTTCCCCTCGTTGAACACGACGTTGTTGCCGACGGTGAACGCCTGCGCCTGCACCGACTTGGCGGCCGCGGCAGCATCGGGCCCGGTGTGAACCCGCACGCCACTGAAGTCGTGGCCGATGCTCGACTCCATCTTCTCTCGGACCCCGCTGTCGAGGCTCGAGCCACCGCCCTTGCCGAGCAAGCTGTGAACCGGCGATTCTTCGTCAGGTTTGCGCTGGACGAGCGCACCCATGGCGGCGTTGCCGGCGGCCCGCTGGAGGTGCATCGCCGCGCTCGCTCCGAGCGTGTCGGGCCGGCGATGCTCGATCGCCTTGGCTATTCCCCCGTGATCGTGGCCTTCGGATGTCGACTCCTTGGCCTCTTTTGGCTTCTGGCCGACGTTGATGTCCTGGATGAAGTCGTACTCCGCCACGTCGGGAACCTCCGAGAGAGTGTGAGTGATTGTACGGCGAACCGGGTTGCACGAGGAGGGCCAGGTTCCCTGCCCGAAAGGGCAGGTGGAAGAAGTCAAGCCATGACGAGGGAGTACCACGACCCGAACTCGGACTCGACACAGAGCCTTCCGAGCTTGCGGTACTCCCGCTGGGTCGCCCGCATCAGTTCGAGCATGCCGATCGGGCGTGCCGTCTCGGCTGCGAAATAGGCAGCGGTGACGGCGATCGAACGGATGTTGCCGCCCGAGAGCTCGAACTGTTTGGCAGCGAACGCCAGGTCGAGGTCGTCGCCGCGAGGCACGTCCGGTCCGAGGCACTGCTCCCAGAGCACTTCGCGGAATTCGGCGTCGGGCAGTTGGAAGTCGATGACGGAATCCAGACGCCGGGCAAAGGCTTCGTCGAGGTTGGCCCGGAGGTTGGTCGAGAGGATCGCCAGGCCGTCGAACGACTCCATCCGCTGGAGGAGGTAGGCGGTCTCGATGTTGGCGTAGCGGTCATGGGCGTCGCGGACTTCGGAGCGCTTGCCGAAGATGGCATCGGCCTCGTCGAACAGCAGCACGCCGTTGATGCCGTCGGCCTCGGAGAAGATGCGCTCGAGGTTCTTCTCCGTCTCACCGACGTACTTGTCGACGACCGTCGCCAAGTTGATGGCGTAGAGGTCGAGGCCGAGCTCGCCGGCAATGACTTCGGCCGACATGGTCTTTCCCGTTCCCGAGTCGCCGGCGAAGAGCCCCG
>JBKJLN010000065.1:0-4981 GCA_046596935.1 Acidimicrobiales bacterium | reverse complement strand
CGAAGAGCTCGTCACCCAACTCGGGCTGCTCTAGGAGCGAACCGAAGACGGGGTGCCGTCGGGAGCGCCAGCGCGCAGGCGCCATGTGAGCAGAGCATGCTTCTGCGGAGCGAACCGAAGACGGGGCTCACGCCGCCTTGTCGTCGGTCTTGACGGCCGTCCATGCCTGATTGGTGACCCGGTACATGGTGACCACCCGTGCCTTGTTGTCGCCGAATTCGTCGAAGGCGATCGCGCCGGTGGCGCCGGTGAAGCTCGACGCCTGGACGGCGGCACCGATCTCCTTACGCGTCTCGGGCGTCAGGGTCTTGGTCGGGTTCAGCACCTTGGCCAGTGCCTCGATGATCACGTTGGCGGCGTCGTAGGCATAGGCGCCGAACGGCGTGAGGTCTTCTTTGTACTTGGCGGCGGCATAGGCATCGACGAGCGCGGTCGCCGAATCGAGCTGATCCGGCGGTGCACCGGACGATGTGCAGAAGCTTCCTTCGGCCGCCTGCCCGGTGGACGTGATGAACGCGGGGTCGAAGATTCCGCCGCCACCCATCAGCGGCGCCTTGATGCCTTGGAGGTTGATCTGGCGGGCCAACAGCGACCCTGCCGTCGCTTCGCCGCCGAAGAAGACGAGGTCGGGGTTGAGTGCCTTGATCTTGGCGAGGGTGGTACCGAAATCTTGATCCGACGGATTGATCGTTTCGGCGGCCACGACCGCGGCCCCGTTCTTCGTGAGTTGGGAGGTGAAGGCGGCCACCAGACCACGACCGTCGACGCTCTTGTCGTTGATGGTGACGACGTCCTTGGCGTTGAGATCCTTGGTGGCGAAGTTGGCTGCGAACGGACCTTCGACGGCGTCGGTCGTGGCCAACCGGAAGTAGGTCGGGAACGGCCGCTTCTTCGTCGCCGGATCGGTGCCCTGCGTGAGCTCGACGCTCGAGTTCGCCGGCGAGACCAGCACGATGCCGGCACGGTCGAGTACGGGCTGCACCTGAAGGGCCACGCTTGATTCCCTCGTGCCCACGACCCCGGCAACGGTCTCGTCGGCCGCCAGCTTGGTGGCTGCCTGTGCGCCGACGTCGGGCTTTCCCGCGTCGTCCTCGGCCGCCAGCGCGATCGTCCAGCCCTTGATCTTCTTGGCTTCGTTGGCTTGCTTGATGGCGAGCTCGACGGCGTTGCGGATGCCGACGCCGACCGTCGACGGACCGCCCAAGGGCGCGATCACCCCGATTTTCACCGTCTTCAAGGGAACGGCGGTGGTCGTGCTCGTCGCGGCCGGAGCCGCCTTCTTGTCATTGCCGCCGCTGCAAGCAGCGAAGATCATCGCGAACACGACGATGAGGATGCAACCCCGTCTGAACCGGCTTACCCGCACGCCGAACTCCCTCTGGAAAGAACGGGGCAAGTGTAGGCGTGAGCGGAGCACGTTCTGCGGGGCGAACCGAATTTACGTGGAGACGTCGCCACCGAGGTATGCCGCTTTCACGGCATCGTCGCCGAGGAGTTCGGCCGCGGGCCCGCTCTTGACCACCCGCCCGGTCTCCAGCACGTAGGCGCGATGGGCCCGCTGCAGGGCTTGGGCGGCGTTCTGCTCGACGAGGAGGATGGTGGTTCCCTGGCCGTTGATCTCGGCGATGATCTCGAAGATCTGCGCCACCAACTTCGGGGCCAGACCCATCGACGGTTCGTCCAGCAACAGCACCTTCGGCCGCGCCATCAGGGCGCGCCCGATGGCCAGCATCTGCTGCTCTCCGCCGGACAGGGTGCCGCCGGGTTGGCCCGAACGTTCGCCGAGGCGAGGGAAGAGCCCGAGCACCCGCTCGAGGTCGGCCGCGTATCCGCCGCCCTTGCGACCGCGTGCGTAGGTGCCCATCTCCAGGTTCTCCAGGACGGACATGCCAGGAAAGATCCCACGTCCCTCGGGAGCCTGGCAGAGCCCCTTCTCGACCAACTTGTGCGGAGCCATGCCGGTGATGTCCTCGCCGGCGAAGCGGATGCGACCGCTCGAGACCGGGCGCACTCCGGAGATCGTCTTCATCGTCGTTGTCTTGCCGGCGCCGTTGGCACCGATGAGGGTGACGATCTCACCCTCCTCGACGGTGACGCTGATGCCCTTGAGGGCTTCGACCTTGCCGTAGTGAACGTGCACGTCTTCGAGCTCAAGCAGCATCCGACGGCACCCCCAAGTAGGCGGCAATGACCCGTTCGTCGCTCTGGATCGCAGCCGGCAGGCCGTCGGCGATCTTCTGGCCGAAGTCGAGCACCGCAATCCGGTCACACACCTTCATGACCAGGCTCATGTCGTGCTCGATGAGTACGACGGTCAGCCCGCTGTCCCGGATCTGGCGGATGAGGGCGATGAGCGACTGCTTCTCGGCCGGATTGAACCCGGCGGCCGGTTCATCGAGGAGCAAGACCTTCGGTTGGGTGGCGATTGCCCGCGCGATCTCGAGTCGCCGTTGATCGCCGTACGGAAGGTTCCGGGCCAACTCGCCCCTTCGGCCCAGGATGCCCACGAAGGCGAGCAACCGCTCGGCTTCCTCACGCCCGAGGCGTTCCTCACGGTGGTACTTCGGCAGGCGGACGGTGGCGCCGGGGACGCTGGTGGTGTGACGTGCGTCGGTTCCGACCATCACGTTGTCGAGTGCCGACATGTTGGGGAAGAGCCGAATGTTCTGAAAGGTCCGCGCGACCCCGGACTGGGTGATGGCGTGGGGCTGTTGGCCCAGGATCGAGTGCTCGTCGAGGAGGATGTCGCCCTGGGTCGCCCGGAAGACGCCGGTGACGCAGTTGAACAGCGTGGTCTTGCCGGCGCCGTTGGGCCCGATGATGCCGAAGATCTCGCCCCGGCGGACCGACAGCGACACGTCGTCGAGGGCGACGACCCCGCCGAAGGCCATGGTCAACGAGCGAAGTTCGAGCACGGTGTCGGCCGTCGACGCCGCCCGCGCCACGTAGTCGGCAGGGAGGGCGACGTCGGTCGGGATCTCTCCCTCCGCCGAATCGGTCGCCGCTCTCGCGCCGTCCGCAGGCTCATCCTCCGATGCGGAAACGGCGTGCTCGACATTGGCTGCGCCCAGTCCATCGCCGGCACTGGGGGCCTCGCGCAACTCTTCGGATCGTTGTCGGTTCGGAAGGAGGCCTTGGGGCCGGAAGATCATCATCAGCACCAACGCCAGCCCGAACAGCAGGAAGCGGTACTCGGTGATGTCGGAGGCGCCACTGCCCGTCACCCGGTTCAAGACGGACAGCAGGCTGTCGCCGCCCGCCGCGGCCCGGAGGTACTCGGGGATGAAGGCGACGGCGAAGGCACCGGCGATGACGCCCGGCGTCGATCCGAGCCCACCGAGAACGACGGCGGCGAGGATCAGGAACGAGAGGTTGAGCGGAAAGGTCTCGGGGTTGATGAAGCCAACCTTGGAGGCGTAGATCCACCCCGCCAGGCCACCGGTGGATGCACCGACGGCGAATGCCCAGAGCTTCATCTTGAACGTCGGCACGCCCATGAGTTCGGCCGCGTCCTCGTCCTCGCGGATGGCGGCCCACGAGCGGCCGACGCGCGATCGCTTGAGGCGACCGACGAACACGACGGCGAGCACGATGGCAGTCAGGACGAGCCAGTAATAGGGGAGGGGCTGGCTTCGGAAGGTGAGGCCGAGCACGCCCGTCGGGTGGGGGATGCCGGTGATGCCCCGACTCTCGCCGAGCGCGTTGGTGTTCTGGGCGACGATGCGAACGATCTCCCCGAAGCCGAGGGTCACGATGGCTAGGTAGTCGCCGCGCAAACGCAGTGTGGGGCCTCCGAGCACCACGCCGGCGATCATCGCCAACGCAATCGCGCCGACGACGCAGACCCAGACATTGAGCCCGGGTCCGCCGGTGGTGAGAGTGGCGGTGGTGTAGGCGCCGACGGCGAAGAAGGCCACGTAGCCGAGGTCGAGCAACCCCGTCTGACCCACGACGATGTTGAGGCCGAGGGCCAACAGCACGTAGATGCCGACCGGGAAGAACAGCACGCTCTGCCAATACCGACTGATGCCTGTCGGGTACCAGTAGGCGAAGAACAGCAGCGCAAGGGTGAGGAAAGTTCGTCCCCACCACGGCAGGCGCGTCCACGCCCGGGTGACGGGGTCGACGAGGGAGATCCGGCGCAGCGCGGTCACGCCCTCGACCGTCCCAACGTTTCCCCCAGCAGCCCGCTGGGCCGGAAGAGTAGGACGGCGACGAGCACCGCGAAGGCAAAGACGTCCTTCCACTCGCCGCCGAGCACCGTCGAGCCGTAGTTCTCGAGCAGACCGAGCAGCAGCCCGCCGACGAGCGCACCGCGGACGTTGCCGATGCCGCCGAGCACGGCGGCGGTGAACGCCTTGATTCCCGGAAGGAAACCGATGTTGAAGCGGGCCGACTCGAAGAAAATCGTGAACAAGGTGCCGGCAGCGCCGGCGAGGATGCCGCCGAGCAAGAACGTGAGCATCACGACCCGGTCGATGTTGACGCCCATGAGCGACGCCGTCTCCGGGTCTTGCGCCGTGGCTCGGATGCCGCGGCCGAGGCGACTGCGGTTGACGAATTGGTCGAGGCCGATCATGAGGATGACGGCGGACACGAAGACGAGCACCTTGTCGGTTCGGATGTTGGCACCGGCGATATTGAAGAGTTCACGCTTCTCGAGCACCCGGGCCGTGCCGATCTGGCTGCGTCCGTAGCGCAGAGCCAGGAACTCCTGAATGAGCAGGGAGATGCCGATGGCGGTGATCAGTGCCGTCAGCCGAGGGGCGTTGCGCCGGCGCAGCGGCCGGTAAGCGATGCGTTCCATCAACAGGGCGGCGCCGCCCGACACGGTCATGCCGGCGAGCAACAGGAGCAGCAGGGTGCCGACGAGCGCCAGACCGGATCGGCTGTCGGTCACTCCGAGACCCTGGATGGCGAAGGCGGTGGCGAAGATGCCGAGAGAGAAGATCTCGGAATGGGCGAAGTTGATGAGCCGCAA
>JBKJLN010000491.1:0-4480 GCA_046596935.1 Acidimicrobiales bacterium | reverse complement strand
CACCGTGGTTGAGTGGCCGCATGTTCGAACGATTCACCAATAGGGCCCGCCGGGTACTCGTCCTCGCCCGGGAGGAGGCCGCCCGCCTCGACCACGCCTTCATCGGCACCGAGCACGTGCTCCTCGGGCTGCTCTCCGAGGGCGAGGGTCTGGGCGCCAAGGCCCTGACCGGCCTCGGCCTCGACCTCGAAGGCGTGCGGGCCAAGGTCGAAGCCACCATCAGCCGCGGTGAACCGGGGGAGGCGACGAAGAAGCCGCCCTTCACACCCCGAGCCAAGAAGGTGCTCGAGCTTTCGTTGCGGGAGGCGCTCGATCTCGGGCACAACTACATCGGCACCGAGCACCTCCTCCTCGGGCTCATCCGTGAGGGCGAAGGCGTGGCCTCGCAGGTCCTGATCGGATCGGGGCTCGCCTCGGCCCAGGTTCGGGCCAAGGTCATCGAGTTGCTCCGGGGGTTCTCGTCTCCCGGTGACGTGCCCGGAGGTCGAGTGCCCGCAGGCGAGAGCCCGCTCACCACTCCGGCGGGCACCGCTCTCGCAGCCAAGGCACTCGAACATGCGGGCACCGTTCCAATGGGCTCGCACCACTACCTCCTCGCCCTCTTCGACGATCCCAACAGCCTCGGGGCACGAGTGCTCGAGTCGCTCGGCGTCACCCGTGCTGCCGTGGCCGACCGCATCGTCGCCATGGGGGTGTCGGGCACCACCGACGAACTGCCCAAGCCCGAGAGCGCCGGCCGATTCGATCTGGGACTCGGTGAGGGCTTCACCCTTCGTATCGACGACGCCACACTCGCCGCCGAGGTGCGCAACACCATCCGTGAGGTCGGCGAGCGTGGTCAGCCCGGCGAGTTGGCGGCCGTGATCCGTCGAGCGCTCGCCGACTGGTTGGTCCCGCCCGTCGACTCCCCCTCCGAATGGGTGGGGAAGCGCTCAGAACCCGAACCGCCGGCGGAGTCGACGTAGGCGCCGCCGTACAGTGAGGCCGGTGGGAGCCCAGGACGTCACCGTCGAAGCCTTGGGATTGGCCGTCGCCGCCCAGGTTCCTGTGTTGTTGTGGGGCGCGCCGGGCACGGGCAAGACCAGTGCCATCGCCGCACTGGCCGCCGAGGCCGACATGCCGTTCGAGACGGTCATCGCTGCCATCCGCGAGCCGTCCGACTTCAGCGGCCTTCCCGTCGTGGTCGACGGCGTCGTGCGATTCGCACCACCGCGATGGGCCGAACGACTGGCCGAGGCCGGACACGGTCTGCTGTTCCTCGACGAGATCTCGACGGCGCCCCCGGCCGTGCAGGCGGCGCTGTTGCGGGTCGTACTCGAGCGGGTGGTCGGCGACCTCCCCCTTCCACCGGATGTGGTCGTGGTCGCCGCCGCCAACCCGCCGGAGCAGGCAGCCGACGGATGGGACCTGTCGGCCCCGCTGGCCAACCGGTTCTGCCACCTCGACTGGACCGTCGACGCCATGGGGTTCGCGCAGGGCATCGCCGGAGGCTGGAGGGCCCCGACGGTGCCGTCGCTGCCCGACGGGTGGCACCAGCGGATGCCCCTCGGGCGGGGATTGGTGTCGGCGTTCATCACGGTGCGCCCGGCTCTCACCCTCGACGTGCCTGGTGATGCGGCCCGGGCCGGACGGGGCTGGCCGAGCCCGCGCACCTGGGAGATGGCGGCGCGGTTGTGGACGGCAGCCGATGCCTCGGGCGCGTCCGACGAGGCCCGGGCGGCGGTCGTCATGGGCGCTGTCGGCGAAGCCGCAGGGCTGCAGTTCCTCACGTGGCAACTCGAGATGGACCTGCCCGATCCGGAGGCGTTGCTCGCCGATCCCGACGGGATGGAACTCCCTGATCGTGGCGATCGCGCCTACGCCGTGCTGTCGGCCGTGGCCGCCGCGGTCGCCGGGAATCCGACGATCGAACGATGGAACGCCGGCTGGCGAGTGCTGGCCCGGGCGGGAGAGCGGGCGCCCGACGTCGCCGCCGTTGCCGCCCGCGTCTTGGCCCAGTGTCGTCCCGACGGTGCACCGGCTCCGCCGGAGGTGAAGATCTTCGCCCCGTTGCTCCGCGACGCCGGCCTCCTGACGTGAGCGGTCGGTGAGCCTCGACCGGCACCACCTGGCGGCGGCGCGCTTGTGGGCGGCCCACCGGTTTCCCTATCTGGCGACGGCTCTGTTCGCGGCCACGGTGGTCGAGCGGCCGGGTCTCGACGGTGATGGCGACGGTGTGGCCGTCGACGACCGGTGGCGGCTGTACGTCGACCCCGAGCGAGCAGCGGCGTGGTCGGTTCCCGAACTCGGGGCGCTCCTCGTCCACCACACGGGCCACCTCGTGCGCGACCACGCCGGCAGAGCGGAAACCGTCGGCGTGACCGACTCGACGGCACACCGGTGGTCGACGGCGGCCGACGCCGAGCTCAACGACGACCTCGACGACGCCGGCCTCACCATCCCCGGGCACGCCATCCTCCCCGAACAGCTGGGGTTCGAGCGGGGTCGGCTGGCGGAGGAGTACTTCCATCGCCAGCTCTCCGAGGGCGTTCCCGAAGGTGCCCCGAGCTCCGACCACGGCAGTGGCGCCCACGGACAATCCCGCGAATGGGAAGACCCCGACAACGGAGACGGCAACGACGGCGCACCGAACCCCGGCTTGACCCGCCACGAGCAAGACCTCCTCCGGGCCCAGACGGCGCGACAGATCCTCGACGCCGTCCGCAACGGGCAGGGCAACGTGCCGGGCAACTGGCATCGCTGGGCCGAGGAACTCCTCGCACCGGCCGTCGACTGGCGTCGCGCCTTGGCGGCCGAGGTGCGTCGTGGCGTGCAATCGGTGGCCGGCGCCGTCGACTACTCCTATCGCCGCCCGTCCCGGCGCGCATCCGCCAGCACCACGGTCGTGTTGCCGGCGCTGCAGAAGCCGGTGCCCGAGGTGGCGGTGATCTGCGACACCTCCGGATCGATGGGCACGCGGGAATTGGCGCGGGTGCTGGCCGAGGTCGAGGGACTGTTGGCCAGCATCGGGCTGCGCTCGAGTGGCGTGCGGGTGCTGGCGGTCGACACCGCGGTGCAGACGGTGCGGCGCGTGTCAACGGCGCGCCAGGTCGAGCTCATCGGGGGAGGTGGCACCGACATGGGCCGCGGCATCGAAGCGGCCGCCGCTCTTCGACCCCGCCCGTCGGTGCTCGTCGTCCTGACGGACGGGGTGACGCCATGGCCCGCGACCGCCCCTCGCGGCGTTCGGGTGGTGATCGGGTTGCTGGGGGCATCGGACAATGGCCGTCGCCAAGCCCTTCCGGCCACGCCGCCATGGGCGCGTGTCGTGCGCATCGACCATGCCGACGCCGTCGGTTGAGCCGCCCGCGGTGGGCCCGCCGCATTCCCCCGGTCGAGGTCGGCATCGAGTGCGGGGGTTCGGTCCATCGCGTCCTTCTCCGGCGAGGGCGCCTCGCGCTCGCTGATCACGTTCTCGCCGCCGAGGCCGCAGCGGCGGCCCTCGGCGCACCGCCCCCTCCGTGTTTCGACGTCTATCGGAGTTGGCGGGCGCGAGAGCAGTGGGAGATCGCATTGCAGCCGCGCGGACCCGGCTTTCATCAGCTCTACCGGCGGCCACCCCTCCCGAAGCCGTTGCTCGATCCGCTCGAACGCGGCATCGCCAGGGGCTGGGAGCGCCGCGCCGATCGGGGCGACGACCTGTCGGCCTACGTGCTGCATCGGGCGTTGCGGGCCAAGGCCGAGCCGGCGCTGTCGGCGGCGTTCACGGCAGCGGTTCGTCGGTTGGGCGGTGGCCCCACGACGCGCCTCGAGCTGCAGATCGGTCCTCCATCTCCGGCCTCGGCTCCGGCTTCGGCTTCGGCTTCGGCCTCGGGGACGATCACGCCCGCCGACTCGTCCCTTCTCGTTCGGGTGGCCCCGTCGTGGCTGCGCACGGTTGGCCACCCTCGATTGGCGACCGACGCCTGCGGCCGGTTCGTGGTGACTGTAGAGCCCCGCCCCCTCGCCATCGACTGGCAACCGGGTGGCGACGCCGGCACCTGGCATGCCCACCTGATCGAGGGCTGATGGGCTCGGACGGATCGGCCCCACGTTGGCCTCGTTCTGTGCCGGCGATGGTCATCGACGTCGAGTGCGGAAGTACCCGCCACACCTTGCTGTGGCGTCGGGGATCCCTGGTGCTCGTCGACCACGACCCGGTCGCCGATGCGGTCGTCGTTGCCCTCGGCGGCGAACCTCCCGAGTGCCTCGAGGTGCTGCGCTCGTGGCGCTTCGGCTACGTCGAGGAGGAGGTGCCGGCGATCTCCGCCGGCCTCGTTCGTTCACTCTCGAGCATCGCCCGCTGGATGAGCGGCAGTGGACCGCAGCCCGTCGTCCTGCCGGAGCCGCTGCGCCGCCTGCGCGAAGCCAGTCTCCTGCACACCTGGGGACGCGGCCTGCGCAACCCTTTGTCGGGAGAGGGGGCGCAGAGGGACTTCCTCGTGCGCGCCATCGAACGGCG
>JBKJLN010000352.1:0-5506 GCA_046596935.1 Acidimicrobiales bacterium | reverse complement strand
GTTCTAATTGTCGGCTTCACCGAGGCGCCGCTTCACTCAGGTGACGGGTGTCCGAGTGCGTCGACACTGGCCGGCAGGCGTTTTGGCGGCGGCATTCTTCGGCGTCTATCTCGTGATGCAGTACCGGTGGTTCCCCCACCTGTCGAAGAACAACGACGAGGCCGTCTACCTCTTCCAAGCCGAGATGCTCCGCAAAGGCCACCTCACGCTGCCGGCGTTCGAGCTCGGGGTCAGCTTTCGACCGTGGATGTCCGGCGTCCTCGACGGCCGCACCGTCCTCGTCTTCCCCCCGGGGTGGCCGGCGGCTCTCGCGCTCGGGATCACGCTCCTGGGATCGTTCAAGGTCGTGGGCGCGCTGGCGGCGACCTTCGCCCTTTTGAGCGTCTACTTCCTCGCGCACGAGATCCTGCGGGATCGATTCTCGGCGCTGGCGGCGGCATCATTCGTCGGCCTCGCCCCGCTCATGCTCGTGCTCGGCGGCACCGTGCTGTCGTACCCCTTCTCGCTCGGTCTCGGTGCCGTCGCCGGCGCATCCGTGTTGCGGGCGATCCGACTCTCGTCGAGGCGATGGCTCCTGGTCGCCGGAGCATCAGCCGGATGGCTCTTCGCCATGCGTCCGCTCGATGCCGTGCTCATCGCATCGGTGTTCGGACTCCACCTTTTGTGGACGTGGCGGCGGCGCGTCGGTGATGTGCTCGTCGGGTTCGGGTGGGCCCTCGTGGGGGCCGTGCCCTTCATCGCCGCCATCCTCGCCACCAACGTGAGAGTCACCGGTGCGGCGTTGCGCTTCCCGCTCCACGCCAACGGCGGCGACAACCAGATGGGGTTCGGCAAACGGTCGATCTCCGCGGGCGCCCGGGTCTACGACGTCACGCCGGCCCTGATGGAGCGCACTACCGGCCGCCTGTTGGGGGAGATGCCGCACTGGACGCTCGGTGGTCTCGTGGTCGCGCCGTTGGTGCTGTGGGGAACCGTCCGCATCTGGCGCCGGCGGCCGTCGATCGTCCCGCTGCTCGTCGTGCTGGCGGCGGCGTTCCCGATCGCCTATCTCTTCTATTGGGGCTCGTACTTCGTCTATGTCGGGCGTCGTGATTACGGGCCCTTCTACTTCCTGCCCGTCCTCGCGCCATTGGCCGTCGCCGTGGCCGACGGCCTCGCCGGGCTGGCTCGCCGGTCGCGCATCGCCGCCGTGCTCGTCGTCGTTGCCCTCGTGGCGACGCTGCCGGCCTCGTTGGCCCCGAAATACCGGCGAGCCGAGAAGCACAACGTGGCCGTCGCCCGTGAAGTTCGGATGGTCGAGCGCCTTCCTGAGAAGTCGCTTGTCATCCTCCCTGGCAGCAACGACGGTCCATGGATGTTGCACGTGCGCGGCTACTTCCGCAACGATCCCGACCTGGAGCGCGGTCGGCTCTTCGCCGCCGATTTCGGCACCGACAACCTGGCCCTCTTCGACCGATTCCCCGACCGGAAGATCTACCAACTGTTCGGCATCCTCAACGGAAATCGGGTCGAGGGCATACCCGATCCGGTGGTGGCGCCCCTGCGCAAGTTGGAGGGTCCGTCGCTCCGTCTGGACGCTCGCTTCACCAACACCACCGACAACCCGACGGTGGTCGCCTACCTCGGCACCCCGTCGGGATTCGTGCGCTGCGTCCTCGACGAGAACTCCATGCCGGGGAACACCTACGAGGTCACCTGGAGCGTCGCTTCCGGCGGCGTCACTCCACCCGCCGGGTGCGCGCCACTGCCGCTGCTACCGAGGTCGAACGGCCAAACCCTCGTGGGCAATCTGGTGACCGGGTTCAGCGCGTCGGCCACCGTGGAGATCGACGGGGTCAATCGGTGGGAGTACCTGTACGCGTACCGAGCCGACGCCGGGTTGGTCGAGATGGCGGTGCCGGGCGTGCCGAGACGCACGTCGTCGGGCGATCTCGGCGACCCCCGTGCCGATTACCCGGGCCAGGTCGACCACGTGCTGGCGGTCGACATCACCGGCTGAGAGCCGACCCTCCCGGTTCTCCGGAAGGGCTCAGGCGGGTTCGGGCACGGCGGCGGAGGCCTCGACGTCGGCGGCCACCGAACGCCGGAGGGCGGCGTGGAGTGACTCGGGCGTGAGCACCCCGAGGTAACGGGGGCCATCGAGCACGGCGATCCAGCCGGCGTCCTGCGTGAGCATCTCGCCGAACGCCGCCTTCAGCGTGGCCTGCACCGGAACCCAGGCGTCCATGCGACGGGCCCGGTCGCGCACGCGGCCCTCACCTTCGGAGCGGTCGCGCCCGAGCCACCCGTGGAGGTTGCCGTCGACATCGAGCACGACGGCCCATCGCGCGGCCTGAGCGCCGAGTCGCTGCCGAGCGTCGGCGAGGCTGTCGTCGAGCTGGACGACCGGCGGCATCTCGAGGTCGGCGACGTCGATTCCGGTGACGCTGAGGCGTTTCAGACCGCGGTCGGCCCCCACGAAATCGGCAACGAACGGCGAGGCCGGCGCGCCGAGAATGGCCGCGGGCGTGTCGTACTGCGCCAGCACGCCGCCCTCTTCCAGGATGGCGATGCGATCGCCGAGGTGCACGGCCTCCTCGATGTCATGGGTGACGAAGACGATGGTCTTGCAGACCTCGCGCTGGAGCCGGAGGAACTCCTCCTGCAGGCGGCCCCGGGTGATCGGGTCGATGGCTCCGAAGGGCTCGTCCATCAACAGCACGGGCGGATCGGCGCCGAGCGCCCGGGCCACGCCGACGCGCTGGCGCTGCCCACCCGAGAGCTGGCGGGGATAGCGCTTGGCGTACGTCGCCGGTGGCAGACCGACGAGGTCGAGCAGCTCCCCGACGCGGGCCTTGATGCGAGCGCGGTCCCATCCCAGCAACTTCGGGACGGTGGCCACGTTCTGGCCGATCGTCAGATGGGGGAACAGACCGACTTGTTGGATGACATATCCGATGCGTCGACGGAGCTGCACCGGGTCCACGTGAGTGACGTCTTCGCCGGCCAGCAGAATGCGACCACTGGTCGGCTCGACGAGCCGGTTGATCATCTTCATGGTGGTCGTCTTGCCACATCCGGAAGGCCCGACCAGCACGCAGAGCTCGCCCTCGGCGATCTCCAGATCGAGATGATCGACGGCGATGGCGCCGCCCTTGAAACCCTCGCCGGAGCCGCCGAAGACCTTGGTGAGCTGCTCCAAGCGGATCACCCGGGCGACGCTAGCGTCGAGCCCCGTGGGAACGATCGTCGGCGTGCTGGTGGCGTTGCAAGACCCCTGGATCAGATGGAGTTGGGTCCGGGACCACACCGATGTCATCAGCGAGCGCCTCCTCGCCCACATCGAACTCACCGCCATCACCCTGTTCATCGGACTCGTCATCGCCTTGCCGCTCGGTGTCGCCTGTTACCGGTGGAAGCGGGTGTACCCGGCCATCCTCGGCGTGGCCGGCGTGATCTACACGGTGCCGTCGTTGGCCCTGTTCGCGCTGCTGATCCCGTTCACCGGACTGTCCAGAACGACGTCGATCGTGCCTCTCGTCAGCTACACCCTGTTGATCCTGGTGAGGAACGTCGTGGCCGGGCTGCAGTCGGTTCCGGAGGACGTGCGGGAGTCGGCCGTCGGCATGGGTTTCAGCCCGGCCCGGCGGTTGTTGCGGATCGAGCTGCCGCTGGCGCTCCCGGCGATCATGGCCGGCGTCCGGATCACCTCGGTGACCACCGTCGGCCTCGTCACCATCACCTCGCTGATCGGCGAGAAGAGCCTGGGTCTGTTGATCTTGGATGGGCTGTATCGCGACTTCCGGACACCCCTGGTCGTAGGCACGTTGCTCGTGGTCGCGCTCTCGGCCACAGCCGACCTCGGCTTTCTCGGACTCGAACGCCTGCTCACGCCGTGGGATCGAGAACGGTCCTGAATCGATGGCCTTTCTCGGGAACGTCGCCGACTTCTTCACCACCAGCGCCAACTACTGGGGTACCGAGGGCATGGTGCATCGCGTGTTCGAGCACGTCGCCATGTCCGCAGCATCGTTGGCCTCCGCGCTGGTCGTCGCCCTTCCGCTCGGCTTGGTGCTCGGCCATACCGGGCGCGGTGGGCCGCTCGCCATCAACCTGTCCAACCTCGGACGGGCCGTTCCCTCGTTCGCCATCATCGTGTTGACCGCTTCGATCGTCGGCATCGGCGCCGAACCCGCGTACATCGCGCTCGTGGCCCTGGCCATCCCGCCGATCGTGACGAACACTTACACGGCGATTCGGAGCGTTGATCCCGAAGTTCGGGAGTCGGCCGTCGGCATGGGCCTCACCGGGGGCCAGGTGTTGTGGCGGGTCGAGGTGCCGATGGGGTTGCCGTTGATCATGGCCGGCGTGCGCACGTCGGGCGTTCAGGTCGTCGCCACGGCCACCCTCGCCGCCCTCGTCGGCTGGGGCGGACTCGGTCGCTACATCATCGACGGCCTGGCCACGCGCGAATTCGAGGAGGTCTTCGTCGGCGCCGTGCTCGTCGCCGTCCTCTCACTCCTCGTCGAGATCGGGCTCAGCACGCTGCAACGCGCCATCGTTCCGGCGGGCCTCCAGGATCGGGACACGGGGCGTCGTGGCCGGGACCTCACGTCACTTCCGGGGTCGGGCGCAGTGGTGGTCGGCGCGGGCGATTTCGGCTAGGCACTTGCTACTCACAAACAGGAAGGACACCCATGCGGAACTCCCGTATCGGTTTCGTCGGAGCGGTCTTCGTCGCACTGGCACTGATCTTCGGCGCTTGCGGCAACTCGGGAGACTCGGGTTCTGACAGCGGTACCAAGACCGGTTCGGCGAGCGGGTCGGGCGCCGGGGGCGAGACGGAGGCGGCCGGCGCAAAGGGCACCTGCGCCACCTTCAAGGGGGCAGACGCCCTGAAGGTCGGCAGCACCAACTTCTCCGAGCAGGAGATCGTCGCCGAGATCTACGCCCAGTGCCTCACGGCCGCCGGTTACAAGGTCGAGACGAAGCTCAAGCTCGGCTCGCGGGAGATCGTGTTCCCGGCACTGGAGAACGGCGACATCGACCTCTATCCGGAGTACGTCGGAACGGTCCTGACCTTCCTCAAGGGCACGCCGACGACCGACGTCGACAAGTCGGTGGCTGACCTGCAGACCGCGCTGTCGGCCAAGAACCTCAAGGTGCTCGAACCGGCCGAGGCCGAGGACAAGAACGGGTTCGCTGTCACCAAGGCGACCGCCGACAAGCTCAAGATCAAGACCCTGTCCGACCTCAAAGGGAAGTCGACCGACCTCGTGCTCGGTGGCCCACCCGAGTGTGACAAGCGGCCACTCTGTCTCGTCGGTCTGAAGGGCACGTACGACCTCGACTTCAAGGAATTCAAGAAGCTCGATCCGGGCGGTCCCTTGACCAAGGACGCCCTCGAGAAGGGTGACATCGATGTCGGCCTCATCTTCACCTCCGACGGAGCCGTCCCCGCTCGCGGGTTCGTGATCCTCGAGGACGACAAGGGCCTGCAGCCGCCCGAGAACGTCGTCCCGATCGT
>JBKJLN010000299.1:0-5572 GCA_046596935.1 Acidimicrobiales bacterium | reverse complement strand
AAGAATGACTACCGCGGGCACCGCCGAGAGATGCATCGCATCACGCTCGACGGCTGCTCGCTCGATGCGGCCTGAGCCGCAGGAGCGCGGCGAGCACCGATGCTGAGGACGAACGCCTTGGGTCATGATTGGCGCGATGTCCTTGCCTCTCCGACGCGTCACCCTCGCCGGCGTCCCCATCTCCCTCTTCCGCGCGTCTGACGAGGAGGCGCTGAGCGTGCTCGCGGCGGCCGAACAGGCGGTTGCTCAAGGCGATCGGGGGGTGACGGCGTCGCTGGCACTCGTCGTTCGCACCCTGACCGAGGAGTACAGCGATCTTGCGGCCGGCTTGTGGAGCGAAGTCGAGGAAGCGGAGGCCGCAGGCCGATCTGAGATTGACCTGCGCATCGAGGCGCCGGTAACGCTGGCGTCAGCAGTCGAGACGTGGCTCCGCCTCCTCGAGCACCTCGATGAGCTCCGCCGCACCGGACAGTTCGAGCACGCAGAGACGCCAGGCGAGATCGTGAGCTTTCGTCGGTGGATGGTGCAGGAGATCAGTGGTCAGATGCGGTCGGAACAAGAACCGTCCCCGTTTGACGGGCACGGGTGACGACTGTGAGCTCACCTCCACCATCTCGCACTAGGTGTCTCATTCGCGGAGTCGCTCGGCGTCGGCGAGCTGCTTGTCGCCGTGAGGCTGGTGGTCGACGACCCGGCACCACAGGCCCGACAGCACACGTTCGGCAGTGCCCCACTCCCAGATGGCAGTGCGGTCGAAGCCCGTCACCGCTGCCAGCCAGTCGGCACGCTCGTGCAGGTCGTCTTCGCCAGGAGCGTTCCGCATGAGCACGCCGAGGTCGTACTCGGGCTCGGCCATGACGCCCTCGGGGTCGATGAGCCTGAACATGCCGTCCTCGGTTTGCAGCGCGTTCAGCTCGTGCAGATCGCCGTGACACAGGACGGCGCGGGCGTCGTCGTGGGCGGCGGCGCGCCGCTCCGCGCAGGCGATGGCGTCGGCGAGGACGCGTTCGGAACACGCCCTCTGACTCTGCTCCCACACGTGCTCGAGGCGGTCGATCATCCACTGCGCCCGCTCCGAGCCGCGCTGCAGGCGAACGCTCGGGTCGACGGGCCGCCACATGCGCTTCACGGCGTCGAGTAAGAGCTCGTGCCGTTGTCGGCGCGGCAGGCCGAGGTCGTACATCGACGGCCCCAGTCGTTCGAGCAGCAGGGCGCGGCGATCCATGTCAGCGTCGAGCAGTCGAACGCAGCCATCGCCATCGGCGAGGCGGAGGACCGTCGCCTCGCGAGCGAGCTTTTCGGCGTCGCCTGGCGGTGCGACTTTGAGCACGGCGGCGGTGCCATCTGCGGCGGTCGCCTCGACGACGAGCGCGTTCATGCCGAAGCCGTCGTACGAGCGCCCGATGGTGAGCGACCACCGCAACGCCATCTCGCTCACGAATTCGGGCAGCGCATCGAGCCACGCCATCTCCCCCGCAGCAGTCTGTGCTTTGCGCAACGAGGGCGGTACGTCGATCATCACGCCCAGCGTTGTAGTCCCCCCGCAGATGGCGCTCGTCCCGCCGGTGTCAGACGTTGACCGTCGGCCGGCGCGTGACCACCCGACCGATCGCGTACGGCACCACCGCCACCCAGGTGAAGGCCACCAGCGTGACCCACGCAACCGTCGGGAGGTTCCACATCGGGGGCCGCCCTCTGGCATCGAGCCAGGTGCCGATGCCAAGCACTGCGGTGATGAGAGCGCATACCCAAGTCAGCTCGAACATTGTTCCTTCTCCTCGTCCACCGGCACGGCGCCGGCCTCTGTTTGCACGGTAAGGACGAGAGCGGAGGGCGGAAACGGTGCAGGCCACCCGATCTGGTGCGGCGCGCCGCATTTGCGGTGGCGGCGAGGCTCAAGGGCACAGGCTCGGACAGCCCGTCACTTCGCAGGAGACAGGAGTACCCTCGGTCGGCGGATGGCACTCAGTTGCCAACCCTGGCATCGGAGGCGGGACCTTGACTGCAACCATTGACCTCGCGGCGATCGAATGGGAGCCTCCCGGGCCTGGACCCTGGCAGCAGGACTCAGCCCATACTCCCGTCTCGCAGACCGTGGTGATGCAAGAACTCTTCACACCGGCGTTCAACCGCGGTTTCACCGAGACGTTCGCGCGTTACGGCATGTTGCTCGACCGTGTGGCGATCGGAGTCGTCAATGGCTTCTCGTATCACCAGCCCCAGCCGTTCGACATGCCTGGTCCCGACGGCCCCATGACCGACGAGGAGATCGGAGCTGAGTTCGGGCGGCGTCTCGGTGTCGCGACCGAGGCGCTCGAGACCAAGAAATGGTTGTCCGACCTCGACGACTGGGACACGACGTGGAAGCCCGCGGCGATTGCCCGCCACCAGGAGTTCTCCCGTGTCGATCTGTCGGCGCTGGACGCCGCCGGCCTCGTCGCCCACTTGCGAGACGTCGCCGAGCACATCAGTCAGATGGTGTACCAACACCATCGCTTCAATGTCGCTGCGATCTTCCCGGTGGGCGACTTCGCACTCCAGGTAGCCGCAATGCTCCACGTGGATCCGAGGTCGCTGTTCGCGGCGCTCGACGGGTATTCGCCGATCTCCGCCGTCGTGTCCGACGAGCTCGCACCGGTGATCGACGCCATCCGCCAGCATCCAGGCCTGGAGGCACTCGTCACCTCCGCCGGTGATCCCGCGAAGCGGTTGGAATCGCTACGCCAGCGCTGCGAGGCGGTCGACACCTACGTGCACACCGCTGGACCGCGCCTGCTCGATGGATTCGACGTGGTTTTACCGACGCAGCTCGAACGGCCCGAGTTGCTACTTGGCCGCATCGCCGCCGCGCTCAGCGCTGGGCCCGACGAAGCTCGCACGCGCTCGGATGCGTTTGCGGCCGAGCTTCGGAGCAAAGTCACTGACGAACAGCGGGTGATCTTCGATGACCTGCTCGCAGACGCTCGTGCCGTGTATCGGCTGCGTGATGAGCGGGGTCTCTACAGCGACGTGACGGCGATTGGGTTGTTGCGGCTTGCGATGCTCGAGGCCGGACGTCGCCTCCTCGCAACCGGCACGATCACGGATGCCGAGCTCGTCCTGGATTCCACGCTCGACGAGCTCATCGACGTCGTTTCGGGCTCGATGACCCTCGACGAGGCGATCCTCCACGAGCGGCGGCAACGTCGGCTCGCTTTGACCGCCGCGGGTCCGCCCCGCTTCCTCGGGCCGCCGCCGCCGGCACCGCCCTCGGCCGATCAGCTTCCGCCTCCACTCGGTCGCCTCATGTCGGCGGTCGGATTTTCGATCGAGGGAATTCTCGGTCAGCTCGAAGACGCAGGCGGTGATGAAACGACCATCGTGGGAATCGGCGCGAGCGCGGGGACGTTCGAGGGAACAGCCCGCGTGATTCGGAGCTTCGAGGAGTTCGATCGGATACAGCCCGGCGATGTTCTCGTCGCTCCCGCCACCAGCGAGGCGTTCACGGCCATGCTCCATCTGGTCGAAGGAATCATCACCGATCATGGGAGCTTCATCTGCCACGCGGCAATCGTCTCGCGTGAGATGGGTATTCCTGCTGTCGTTGGCACTGTCGATGCCACCCGCCGGATTCCGGACGGCGCCCGCATCCGGATCGATGGCACGTCGGGCCAGGTGACGATCCTCGGGTGACCTTCGGACTCAGTGAAGGGAGCGTGCGGCGAGGAAGGCCAGGCCGAGTACCCCGACGCCGATCACGAGCAAGCGGAGCTCCGGATCGCGACGGACGGCGGCGAGTGCTCCGCCGACGATGACAGTGAAGATGATCACCTGGACGAGGACGCCTCCGTCGGTCCGCGGCAGCAGGAGCTGCAGTCGGGTGGTCAATGCCATGTCGCCCACTCGGCGCCAGCGGCGATGCCGCCCGCAAACACGACGAATGGGATGGTGCTGAGAGCGACGACGGTCGGTCGCTGTCTGAAGCCGAGCGAGTTGAGCGACAGCCGGTAGACGAGGGCAGCCCCGGCGACGGCCAACCACCAGATGACCCGCGCCGACGCGGGCCACGACAACGGGACCAGGCGACGTGCCCACGAGGGCGGGCTGCCCGCACTCGCAGCGCCAGCCGTGACCTCCGCCACGACGGCCGCGACGACGAACACGAAGCAGCCGGCGGCAAGCCATCCCTGTCGCGTCGCCCGACGAGAGATCACCTCCATCTAGGTGCTCGCAAGCTGCCCGAGCGCCTCATCTCGGCGGCCAACGCCCAGGGGTCCTGCCGCTCGGTCATCGTCGAACGGTACCCGTGCCGGCTGACGAGGCGTTGACGGCTCGCACGAGACCCGTCTGTGATACTTCGCCGATGCCCACGTCTGGCCGCAGTGTCACCACGGTGATCGTGGGTGGTGGTCACAACGGTTTGGCCATGAGCAAACGTCTCGCCGATCGTGGCATCGACCATGTGGTGCTCGAGCGCGCCATGGTGGCGAACTCATGGGAGACCCAGCGCTGGGACTCCTTCACGTTGCTCACGCCGAGCTGGCAGACCCGACTGCCGGGGCACGCTTACGCCGGCGGGGATCCCGACGGCTTCATGACCGGGCTCGAGATAACCGAGTTCATCCGCAGCTACGCCAAGGTCGTCGACGCCCCGGTACACACGGGCACGACGGTGACGGTGGTGCGACGGGCCGACGACGGCTATCTCGTCGAGACCGATCAGGGCGATTGGCGCTGTCGCACCGTGGTGCTCGCCGGTGGTGCGTGCAACCTGCCGAGTCGTCCGGAATTCGCAGGCGCGGTGCCCCACAAGATCACCTCGGTGAATCCGCTCGAGTACCGCAATCCGAGTGCGCTCCCCGACGGTGGGGTTCTCGTCGTCGGCGGCGCCGCCACCGGTCTGCAGCTGGCCGAGGAGATCCAGGCATCGGGACGGCCAGTGACGCTGTCGATCGGCGAGCACGTGCGCATGCCGCGCACGTATCGCGGGCGCGACATCCAGCACTGGATGCAGGCCACCGGGCGGCTCGACGAACGCTACGACGAGGTCGAGGAGATCCTGAAGGCCCGTGGCGTGGCGTCACCCCAGCTCGTCGGCACCCCCGAGCGCCGTACGCTCGACCTCAACGGGCTCACAGCTGCCGGCGTACAGCTGCGCGGTCGACTCGGCACGATCCGCGACGGCGTGGCCATGTTCTCCGGCGGCATGCGCAACCACTGCGCGCTCGCCGACCAGAAACTCGATCGGCTCCTCGAGGAGATCGACGAGTGGATCACGTCGCACGACCTCGACGGTGAGGTCGACGATCCCGAGCGCTTCGAGCCGACTCGCGTGGCGGCGGGCGCCCCTCTCACGCTCGACTTTGATCGTGGCGAGATCCACAGCGTGGTGTGGGCCACGGGCTTCCGTCCCGATCTCTCCTGGGTGGAGCTGCCCGTCTTCGATACCGCCGGGAGGCTCCGCCACGAGGGTGGCGTGGTGATCGATGCCCCGGGGGTCTATTTCCTCGGTGGCACCTTCCTTCGACGCCGCAAGTCGAGCTTCATCCACGGCGCCGACGACGACACGGCCGACCTCGCCGACCACCTCGCA
>JBKJLN010000322.1:0-4844 GCA_046596935.1 Acidimicrobiales bacterium | reverse complement strand
GCCGCGGCACCACTCCTCGAGATCGCGGGGTCTTCCATCGATGTCGTTCCGGGCGACGTGCGCGATCCGTCGGCGCTCGACCGACTCTTCAGCGACACCGCCGGCGCCACCGTGTTCCATGCCGCAGCCGTGATCCATCCGGCGTCGAAGAAGACGCGCGAGCTCTACGACGTCAACGTCGGCGGAACCCAGCTCGTCCTCGACCGGGCGCGTCGCGCCGGTGCTGGGCGCTTCCTCCACGTTTCGTCGAACTCGCCGTTCGGCGCCAACCCGTCGCCGACACACCGCTTCACCGAGGATTCTCCATTCACGCCCTACCTGGCCTACGGGCACTCGAAGATGGAGGCCGAAGAGCTCGTACAGCGGGCCTCCGATCGCGGCGACCTCGAGACGGTCATCCTTCGCCCACCCTGGTTCTACGGGCCGTTTCAGCCGGCTCGCCAGACCCAGTGGCTGGCGACGGTGCGGCGTGGCCGGTTCCCGATGGTGGGCGACGGCTCACAACAGCGATCGATGGTGTTCACCGGGAACCTCGTCCACGGGCTCCTGCGGGCGGAAGTAGCTGCAGCCGCACCCGGCCGGGCGTATTGGATCGCCGACGCCGAGCCCCATCCGTTGGCCGATGTGTTCTCGACCGTGCGGGCGGCGCTGGCGGCCGAGGGACTCGCCATCTCGGGCGGCCAACCCCGGCTCCCGCGCCTGGCCGGGGTCGTCGCCGCCAAGGCCGACGCAACGCTGCAATCGACGGGGCGCTACGTCCAGGCGTTGCACGTCCTCGGTGAGCTCAAGGACACCATCGCCTGTGACATCTCCCGAGCTCGGTCCGAGATCGGTTACGACCCGCCGACCTCCCTGCTCGACGGGATGCGGGCCAGCGTCCGGTGGTGCCTCGAGCGGGGCCAATCGTTATGACTCGGAACTTCGGATGAGCCGCAACGTTCTCGTCACCGGGGGGAGCGGGTACTTCGGCTCGGTCCTCGTCGATCGGGCGCTGTCTCGTGGCGACACGGTGCGGGTGCTCGATCTCAATCCGCCCGAACCCCGTCAGACTCCAGTCGACACCGTGATCGCCGATGTGCGCGACCGCGACGCCGTGCGAGCCGCGTGCGAGGGCATCGACGTCGTGCTCCACAACGTGGCCCAGGTGCCGCTGGCCAAGGATCGCGAGCTGTTCGAGTCGGTGAACGTCGGCGGCACGGCAACCCTCTTGGCAGCCTGCCGCGATGCCGGCGTCGCCAAGGTGGTGCACACGTCGTCGAGCGCCATCTTCGGCATTCCCGAACACAACCCGGTCACCGAGCAGACGCCCGGCCGGCCGCTCGAGGCCTACGGCCGGGCGAAGATGGCGGCCGAGGCCCTCTGTCGGGAAGCGGCGGCTGGCGGCCTCGACGTGACCATCATCCGGCCCCGCACCATCCTCGGCCATGGGCGCCTCGGGATCATGGCCATCCTCTTCGAGTTCGTGGCCGAGGGCGCCCCGGTCTACGTGCTCGGCTCGGGCGACAACCGCTACCAGTTCGTCCACGCCGAAGACCTGGCCGATGCCTGCCTGCTGGCCGCCGATCGTCCCGGCGCCGCCGTCTACAACATCGGCGCCTCGGAGTTCGGCACCATGCGCCAACTGCTGCAGGCGCTCGTCGATCATGCCGCCACCGGATCACGCGTCCGCTCGCTTCCGGCGCGGCCGGCTCGCGTCGCCATGCAGGGGCTCTCGATGCTCGGTCAGGCGCCCTTCGCTCCCTATCACTGGTTGTTGTACGCCGAATCCCTTTGGTTCGATACGACGAAGGCCTGGAACGACCTCGGGTGGACGTCGAAGCACTCGAACGCTTCGGCCCTGATCGAGTCGTACGAGTGGTTCTTGGCGCACCGATCGGGTGACGGCTCGATGGTCGGCGGGGCCGCCGACGCTCCCCGTCGTTCCCACCATCAGTCGCCGGTGCGACTCGGCCTGCTCAAGGCGCTCAAGCACCTCGGCTGAGTTGTTCGGCCATCGAGAACGCCCCGCTGCGCCCGCCAAAGAGCGGGTTCGGAGCCTCACTATGCTCGGGCGTCATGCCTGCGTTCCCGGCGACGGCCCAGTTGCCAACGCCGGCGGACGCCCCCTCCCCCGGCATCGATGCACCTGCCGTCGGAGCGCGCACCTCCGATGCCAGCCCGTCGGCGACCCGCCGCCCGTGGTGGTTGCCGTCGGCCCTCGCGGCGATCCTGATCCTTCCGCTCGTCGTCGCCGTCATCGCGCTCCGCCGGACGACCTGGTACCCCGTGCTCGACCTGGCCATGACCGAGCTCCGGGTGCGCGACGTCGGCACCGTACGCACGCCCCTCATCGGGCTTCCCGGGCGCATCGGACGAACGCTCGCCGACCAGGGCAGCCATCCAGGCCCGCTGAGCTTCTATCTCCTGGCGCCTGTCCACCGCCTGCTCGGCCGTAGCGCCTGGGCCCTCCAAGTGGGCACGGTGGTCATTCACGGATCGGCGATGACCGTGGCCCTCCTGATCGCCCGGCGGCGCGGCGGAACCGCACTGCTGCTCGGCCTGGCGGCAATGCTCGCCTTGCTGACGAAGGGATACGGACTGGCCACGCTGACCGAGCCCTGGAACCCCTACCTCCCGTTGCTGTGGTGGATCGTGTTCCTGCTCGCCGTGTGGTCGGTCGTCGCCGGCGACGTCATCCTGCTGCCGGTCGCCGTCTTCGCGGCCTCGTTCTGCGCTCAGACCCACGTCCCCTATCTGGCGATGACCGCGGGTCTCGGGGCGTTGGCCGCGGGCGCCGCCGCGTTCGCCGTCTTCCGAGCAACGGCCGGTGGCGATCGCCGGAGAGCTCTCGGCTGGATGGGGGTGGCCCTCGTTGTCGGCGTCGTTCTGTGGGCTCCCCCACTGATCGACCAGGCCATCAACCGGCCGGGGAATCTGTCGCGCCTGGCCACGCACTTCGCCGATCCTCCGGAGCCGCCGGTCGGTCTGGCCAAGGGCATCGAGCTCGAGCTCCTCCACCTCGACCTGAGCTCTTTGGCATCAGGGCAGGGTGGTTCCACCGGTTCTCTGGTGACGGCCACGTCCGAACCCACCGGATCGGTCGTTCCCGGCCTCGCCTTGCTCGGGGTCTGGTCGATCTCCGTCCTGGTGGCCGTCGCACGGCACCGTCGCCGGCGCGTCGGCGCGCCACGTGAATCCGCCCAGCGCGGCGTGCTCGGCCTGCACCTCGTCGTGGCCGCCGGTCTGGTCATGAGCGTGCTGTCGATGAGCCGCATCTTCGGCGACCTCTGGTACTACCTGATGCTCTGGGCGTGGGGGGTCACCGCGCTCCTGGTCTTGGCCGTCGGATGGACGGCGGCCCTGCTCATCGGTGACCGCATCGATGGGCGGAACCGGCCCACTCCCGAGAATGCTGACCGGGCGCGGATCGCCGGTGCCGTCGCCCTCGGAGTCATCACGCTTGTCGCGTCGGTCAGCTTTGCCATCGATGCCACCGATGCCGAACCGCCGGCGCCCCGACTGTCGGCCACCCTCGGAGCGGTGGTCGGGCCGACGGCGGCCGCATTGGCTGAGGGTGTGGGTGCAGCCGACGGCCGCGCCGGGCGCTACGTCATCACCTGGGAAGACGCCCTCCACATCGGTTCGCAGGCCTACGGATTGGTGAGCGAACTCGAACGCCGCGGGTTCCGCGTCGGGATGACCGAGGGTCTCAAGGTGCCGAACACCAAGTACCGGGTCGTCGACCCGAAGGAGGCGACGGCCGAGGTTCATTTCGCCACCGGCCTACGGATCGCTCCTTGGCGGGAGTTGCCCGATGTCATCGAGGTCGCATCCATCGAGCCCCGAACCAACGCCGAGATCGCCGAGTTCGAACGCCTCCGGGCGCAAGCCATTTCCCAACTCCGCTCGGACGGACTCGACGACGTCGTCCCCTTGGTCGATGACAACCTCTTCGCCGCCTCCATCCAGCATGCGGTTCCTCCCTCGACCCGCAAACTGATGGCGCGAATGCTCGATCTCGGGGAGCCGACGTCGGTCTTCATCGCTCCGCCGGGAACGACCCCTTGACGCTCGCCTCTCGGGGCGCGGTTCAACCCCCGGAGAGCGAGAGTCGGCTCGTTCGCATCTTGGCCGTCGTCGCCGTCCTCCTTGCATTGCTCCCGATTCTCGTGGCCACCCTCGGCGGACTCCGGCGCGGCTGGATCCCCATCGGCGACAACGCCCTCTTCCAGATCCGGGCGCGCGATGTGTTCACCCGCGACCATCCCCTGCTGGGAACGTGGACCTCTGCCTCCCACAGCCTCGGCGTCAACGTCAACAACCCCGGTCCGCTGCTGTTCGACCTGTACGCCCTTCCCGCCAAGATCAACGGAACCGCCGGGCTGGCCATCGGTGCCGCTCTCTGGAACGCGTTGTCGGTGATCGGCATCGCCGCCTTCGCCCGCCGTCGCGGCGGCGCGGCGACGGTTGCCGTGGCCATGGCGATGACCGCCGCCCTGCTCTGGACCATGGGCAGCGAGCTCCTCTTCGACCCGTGGCAGCCCCACAGCCTGTTGCTCCCCTTTCTCTTCCTCCTCGTCCTGGTGTGGTCGATGGCCTCGGGCGACGCCACTGCCCTGCCGTTGGCCGTGGGGGTCGCCAGTCTCATCGTGCAGACCCACCTCAGCTACGCCGTGCTGTTGCCACTGCTGCTCGGCGTCGGCGTCGGCGGGCTCGTGGTCGTGTCGGCCGCCACCCGCCGCCGACTCGACGGCGAGCCGCGACAACGACACCGCCAGAGCACGAGGCGGGCCGCCGCCGTCGGCCTGGCGGTGGCGATCCTCTGCTGGGTGCAGCCGCTCGTGCAACAGCTGGCGGGGCCAGGA
>JBKJLN010000230.1:0-4203 GCA_046596935.1 Acidimicrobiales bacterium | reverse complement strand
GCGCGGTCGAGGATGCGGGCCGGCGGGGGGACCACCCGCCGCAGGTTCGACCCGAGAACTTCTCCGACGGCGCCGCCGAACGCCGCGCCGAGAAGAAGCACGGCGAGGGTGATGAGCAGACGTCCGTTCGGGGCAACGTTGCCGACCCGTCGGAGGACGGAGGGCAACAAGCGCAGTGCGAGAACGAACCCGCTGACGCCACCGATCCATGACGCCACCCGGGCGACGAAGCCGACTCGGTACCCGCCGACGAGGGCCGACACCAGGGCCACGCCCAACACGACGTCCAGCAGGTTCACGGCTCGAACCTAATGAAAGAAACAAAAGCGCCCCGCTCTCGCCTGGGAGGACAAGAGAGCGAGGCGACTTCTTACAGAATGGATCGGCGCATGTGGCGCCGACTTGAGCTTCAGTTCGAAATTGAGTTCCGTTGCCAGACCAGCACGACTGCGGCCAACGCCAGCAGAAGTGCGCCGATCATGCCGGCGACTTCGAAACCGAACAGCGCGATCTCGGCGGCCAGGATGCCGGTCAACAAGAACAGCACGGCGAGTGCCATGGTGGAACCTCCCCGGGGTCGATCCCTTCCCTACCCTTCGACAGGGCTTCCGGAACCTCCTGCTGCGGCTTCGACGGCACGATCGGATTCCGCCGCCGCCCACGCGAACACGCCCTTGGCCATGGTCGACGACTCGGCTTCGGTGCGCCGGCGATTGACCTCGGCCCGCACGCGTTGGACGCCCGCATCGGTCGGGGCGGCCAACGCGGCGAGTTCGGCCAAGTGGCCAGCGAGGCGGAGGTCGGTGTCGGCCACGATCAGTGCGCGATCGGCGAGCACCCCGGCGCCTCCCGCCAACGATGCGATCTCCGTCGCCACGGCGGCCTCGGGAGCGGGCTTGAGGTTTGCCGGGTTTCCGTCGTACCAGCCACCGTAGAGACGCCACACGTTGCGGACGACGAACTCGGGATCGTCGTACACGGGTCGGAGGTAGGGCCGCTCGAGCAGATGTGCCGGTGCCCGGACCGTGTGGATGATCTCGTCGAGACGGGCCCCGGTATTCATCAGGGCGACCGTCTGATCGTGCAAGGAGTCGAGGAGGTCGGCGGTGTCGGTCAGGGCCTGCGCCACCCGGTCGGCACCGACGACGGGAACGCCGTGACCGGGGAGCAGCACCTCGGGAGCGAGGGCCACGATCTCACGCAACCCGAGAGCCCACTCGCGGGCGAACCGTTGCACCTTCTGGGGGTTGCCGGCATTGGGAGAGGCCCAGATGAAGAGGTCGCCGGTGCAGACCACGCGGTGGTCGGGAAACCATGTCCACGTGTGGTCGTCGGTCTCGCCCTTGCAGTGATGCAGTTCTGCCCGCACCGAACCGACCTCGATCGCATGCAGGTCGCGATAGGTCTCGTCCGGATAGCGGTACTCCGTCGGCCACGAGAAGTTCTGCAGCTGGAACTGCCTCGCGTTGATGACGCCGTTGTAGCCGGCGGTGAGGATGTAGCGGTCGAAACGGTGGGGGAGGGCTTCGTGGGCAAGCACGCGCGGGGGTGCCCATCCCTTCGCGGCCGATTCGGCCTCGAACACCGGCACGCCGAAGACGTGGTCGACGTGGCCGTGGGAGTACACCGCCGTGTCGAGCCGCTCGTTCGACCAACGGCGGATCTGCCCGTGCACGGTCTGGGCGAGGAAGGCGCTGCCCGTGTCGACGAGGATCAGCCCATCGCCGGTGGTGAAGGCGCTGACGTTGGCGAACGACGGGACAAAGGCCACGCCATCGGCGACCTCGGCGAGCTCGCCCAGGTTGGCGACTGACACGGGGTGGTGACCTTCGATTTCGGTCTCGCCCCGCCACAGTTTGTCCGCCAGGGTCAAGATGTCATCGGCCATACAAGAGGCTCCTCGCGATCGGTGGCGCACGAGCCCCTTCGGCTTTCGCACCCAAGGTGCAGAAACTACGATGTCCGGCGTGTCCGTGCCCGGCTTGTCCGAGCCCGCTGTGCGCCGCGATGGCCGGACGGAACGGTCCGTCCGCACGAAGACCGCCATCGTCGATGCTTTGCTCTCGCTCATCGACGAAGGTGATCTCCGCCCCCCGGCCCCGCGGATCGCGGAGCGCGCCGGCGTGTCCTTGCGGTCGGTCTTCCAACACTTTCGCGACCTCGAAGCCCTTTTCGCCATCGCCGCTGACCGTCAGCTCGAGCGCATCCTCGAGATCGTCCACGTGCTCGACGCGGATGGCCCCGTCGGCGATCGCATCGCCGCCTTCGTTGCCCAGCGTGTCCGCGTGTACGAGGCCATGACGCAGGTGCGCCGTGCGTCACTGGTCCAAGAGCCGTTCTCGACGCAGGCCGTCGCCAGCCGCGACCGCATTCTTGCTCTCGGCCGAGCCGAACTGCGTCGCGTCTTCGCCATCGAGTTGCGGGAGGCCGGCGGCGGGCGGCGCGAGTTGCTCGAAACCCTCGACGCCGCCGCCAGCTGGCAGGTGTGGGAGTCGTTGCGGAACCACCAGGGTTTGTCGACGGTGACGGCGCGTAAGGTGCTCGAACGGCTGCTTCGCGCCGTGCTGACCGTCCCCTGACCGTCCTTCGATCCCCGGAGTGCTCGTGAAATTCGGCCTTGTCTTCGCCAACACCGGCTACGGCGCCACGCCCGAGGGCGCCGCCGCCCTGGGCCAGATTGCGGAGGAGGCCGGCTTCGACTCGCTCTGGACCGTCGAGCACGTCGTCGTGCCTGCCGGGTACGAGTCGCAATACCCCTACTCGCCGACCGGGAAGATGCCCGGGTCGGAGGACAATCCCATCCCCGATCCGCTCATCTGGCTGACGTGGGTCGCCGCCAACACCCGCACGATCAAACTCGCAACCGGAATTCTCATTCTTCCGCAGCGAAACCCGGTGGTGTTGGCGAAGGAAGTGGCGACACTCGACGTGTTGTCGAGCGGGCGCGTCATCCTCGGCGTCGGCGTGGGCTGGCTCCGGGAGGAGTTCGACGCCATCGGAGTCGACTTCGATGACCGGGGTGCGATCACCGACGAATACATGGCCGCGCTGCGGAGCCTCTGGCAGGACGAGGAGCCGACCTTCAAGGGACGCTGGACGAATTTCGACAAGGCGAAGATGTACCCGAAGCCGGTGCAGTCCGGGGGCGTCCCCCTGCACGTCGGTGGCCACTCGAAAGCGGCTGCACGGCGCGCTGGGCGCCTCGGTGACGGGTTCTTCCCGGCAAAGGGATCGATCGAAGAGCTGACCGACCTGTTCGAGATCGCTCGCGCATCAGCGCGCGACGCCGGCCGCGATCCGTCGGCCGTCGAGATGACGTGCGGCGGCGCCATGGACATCGATGGCGTCAAGCGGTTCGAGGCCGCCGGCGCCGACCGGCTGGTGATCCCAGCATTCGGTCGCGACGCCGAGCAGTACAAGGCAATGCTCGGTGGGTTCGGCGAGACCGTCATCTCCAAGCTGTGATCCTGGTGGCCGCTTGACCGACCTCGAGGCGAGCGACTGGGCCAAGCGGCGCGATGGTCTGGTGCGCGAGTCGCAGCGGTTGCTCGATCGCCTGCCCGAGCTCCTCGCCGAGGCTGAACATCGCGCCGACGACATTCTCCGCACCTCGCCGCTCGAAGGTCGTTCGCTGCTTCGGCTCGGCCGTCTGGCCGGGCTGGCCGCGCCCGACCTGGTGCCTGTGATCCGCAGCCGAGATGCCGAGACCATCGTGCCGGCGCTGGCCAAGCTCGCCCTCCGGGGAGGACCGACCTACGTCAAGCTCGGCCAACTCGTGTCGAGCACTCGCGGCTTGGCGCCGGCGTGGGTGGCCGACGCGTTCGCCGGATGTCGCGACGCCGTGCCGCCAGCACCGTCTGAGGCCATCGCCGAAGTGCTCGATCGCTCGGGCGTGCTCGACCACCTCCGAAGCTGGAACCGCCGCCCGATGGCATCGGCCTCGGTCGCGCAGGTGCACGAGGCCGTGCTCGACGATGGCACCGACGTCGTTCTCAAGATTCGCCGACCCGGCATCATCGGCGTCGTCGCCGCCGACGCCGCCTACCTGCTGCCGATCCTTCGACTCGTGCAGTCACGCAACGAGCGGGTGCGTTTGGCCAACCTCTACGGCACCCTCGAACTCATGGTGCGGATGTTTGCGCAGGAGGTCGACCTCCGCCTCGAGGCCGCCAGCATCGTGCAGATGGCGCTGTCGTTCGAACG
>JBKJLN010000084.1:0-3258 GCA_046596935.1 Acidimicrobiales bacterium | reverse complement strand
GTGGCTGGCGGTCGCGTGGTTGACGTTGTGCTGGTGGCTGTTGTTGGGGTTGTGCTTGTCGTGGTCGAGGTGGTGGTGACGGCTACTGCCGGTGGGGTTTCGGCTTTGGGGGCTGGGGGGCCAACGATGTAGGGGCCGCCGATGCCGGTGCCGGCGGGGCGGCGGGTTTCGCCGGGGTCGATGCCGGTGCGGGCCGCCTTGGAGATCTTGTCGGCGATGACCTTGATGGGGGCGGGCTCGCTGAACTCGGTTGCGGGAACGTCCTTCAGCGCTGGACCCATGAAGGATTTCCACGTCTTGGCCGGGAGGCATCCACCCGTCATGGGTGCGCAGCCCTTGACGTTGCGCATCGGAATGGGCTCGTCTCGGTACCCCACCCAGATGGCGGTCGAGAGGGTGGGCGTGTAGCCGACGAACCAAGAGTTCTTGCTGGCCTGCGAGGTGCCCGTCTTCCCGGCGGCGGGACGATTGATGTTGGCGTTCTTGCCGGTGCCGCCGCTGATGACGCCCTTGAGGACGTCGGTCACGTTGTCGGCGACGGCCTCGTCGATGGCCCGAACGGGCTCGCGTCGACGGTTGTCCTCGAGGACGTTGCCGGCGCGATCCTCCACCCGGACGATCGGGGTCGAGTCCTGCCGGAGCCCGCGATTGGCGAAGACGCCGTAGGCCGACGCCATCTCGAGCGGCGACACGTCGATCGTGCCGAGGGCATAGCTGCCCGAACACGTATGAATGGTCGGCGAGTACCACGCTGAGGTCACGCCGAGCTTCTTGGCCATCTCCCCCGCCTCCTTGCAGCCGACGTCCCGGACGAGTTGCGCATAGACGGTGTTGATCGACTTGTGGGTCGCCGTGCGCAGGTCTGCACTGCCGTAGGAGGCGCCCTCGTAGTTGCCGATGAGGCAGTCGTTCTTCGGCGTCGGCTTGCAGTCGGGGATGCGGAACTGGTTCGGCGCCGGATACACCTTGGTGGGGAGGATGCCCTTCTCGAAGGCGGCCGCCAACACGAAGGGCTTGAACGACGATCCCGGTTGGCGGCCGGATCCACCGCCCTTCACGTACTTCTCCTCGGCATCGAGCGGCCAGCAGGTGGCCTCGACCTCGACCTTGATGGGAATCCCGTTCTCGAACTTGTCCGGCGGCCGGTAGCAGCCGCCGAGCGCCAGGTTCACCTGGGCCCCAGGATCGTTCTCGGCGTTGAAGTCCCGTCCGCCGACGAAGGCCTTGACGAAACCCGTTTGGGGCTCGACGGCCACAAGCCCCATCTCGAGCGGTGTCGGCTTCCCGGCGTTCACGCCCTGGGTCACCGTCGCCGGCGGAGCTCCCTTGATGGCGTCGGTGACCGATCGCTGCGCCTCGGCCTGCACCTTGGGGTCGATGGTGGTCTGGATGCGCAGGCCACCCGTGTCGACCTTCTTGGCGCCGTACTTGGCCTTGAGGTACTTCTCCACGTAATCGAGGAAGTAGGGGTAGGCCGTCGGGGGGGCCTGCGCCTGGAAGACCCGCGTATGGGGAGTCGCGGGTTCGGGCGAGCTGCCTTCGAGCCAGATCACTTCGAGGCCGGCGGCGGCGTGTTGCTCGGGCGTGAGGTAGCCCTCTCGCAGCATGTTGTCGAGAACGATCTTGCGCTTGGTCTCGGCCAAGGCCGTGTTGCCTCCGGAGCCTCGACCCCGGGGCTCGTAGCGACTCGGGGCCGGGATCAGCCCGGCCAGGAGCGCCGCTTCCGACACCGTCAACTGGCTGACCGGCTTGCGAAAATACGTCTCGGAGGCGGCGCCGACGCCGTAGGCACCGTTGCCGAGCGACACCGAGTCGAGGTACTTGAACAAGACCTCGTTCTTGTCGACCTGGCGGCCGAGCTGACTGGCGACGACGGCCTCGCGCACCTTGCGAGTGATCGTTCGGTCCTTCCCGACGTAGGTGTTCTTGACGTATTGCTGGGTGATGGTCGAGCCGCCCTGGGTGATGCCCTTGCCGCGCAAGTCCGCAGACAACGCGCGGAAGCTGCCCCGAATGTCGACGCCGCCGTGTTGGTAGAAGTTGCGATCTTCGGAGGCGATGACGGCTTGCTTCATGTGCAACGGGATGTCCTCGGGGCGAACCGGGATCGACTGTTCGAACTCCCGGAACTGGCCGATCTCGGCACCGTTCTGGTCGTAGACCCGGCTGACCTGGCCCGCTTCGATCGGCTTGGCCTCGGGGAGCTTGGCCGGGAGCGGGAGGAAGATGAACGACGCCAGCACGACGACCGCCACCGTCACTGGGACGAAGGCCGAGCAGAGCACGAAGATGGCGACCGTCCGGAAGACGAACCGCAGGAAGGAGCGCACCGCGATTCAGTCTCCCATGGGATCTTCGATGGTCACCGACACCTCGCCCGCTTCGTTGACGCTCGACCGATAGACGCCGATGCCCGGACGTTCGCCGAAGGCCGTGAGATGGCACCCCGACTCGAGGTCGTAGGCCCAGCCGTGCCAAGGACACCGGACGGTCCCGTCGATGATCGGACCGGCGTCGATGGGTGAACCGACGTGGAGGCACTGGTTGTCGAGCACGTGGATCCTTCCCTCGACGAGGAAGACGGCCAGGTAGCGCTGGCCGGCGCGGGCGGGGCGCCCCCGTCCCTCGACCAGTTGGTCTCGGCGACAGAGGACGAACTCGGGCACCCACGTAGTCTGCTCGGCGTGCGACCCCCGTCCGTCGACCGCCTGGCGCGGGAGTTGGCCGACATCGAACTACCCCATCCGCTGCTCGTCGACGTCGCCCGAGCCGCCATCGCCGAGGGGGATCCGGACTCGGCGCGCCGGCGCGCCGAAGCCCTGCAACTGGCGTTGTTGCGTCGGGTCGTGAACGCCACCGGGGTGCTCCTGCACACCAACCTCGGGCGGGCGCCGTTGCCACCGCCGGCCACCTCGCCGATGGCCGCCGGCGGCTACTCGAATCTGGAGTTCGATCTCGGCTCCGGAGCACGGGGCTCGCGCCACGGCCACGCGGCGGCACTGTTGGCCCGGGCGAGTGGAGCCGATGACGCACTCATCGTCAACAACGGCGCCGCGGCGGTGCTCCTGGTTCTGGCGGCGCTGGCCGGCGGCCGGGGTGTGGCCGTGAGCCGCGGGGAACTCGTGGAGATCGGTGGGGGGTTCCGCATCCCCGAGGTGTTGGCCCAGTCGGGCGCGACTCTCGTCGAGGTGGGAACCACGAACCGCACGCGGGTGGCCGACTACCAACGGGCCCTCGATCGCACCGACGTCGCACTCG
>JBKJLN010000055.1:0-4845 GCA_046596935.1 Acidimicrobiales bacterium | reverse complement strand
TCGATCGGGGCCGCCGCCTCGGCGTCGAAGGAGCCCTTGAGTTCGGCCCGCCCGTCGAGGGTCCGAGACAAGTGCAACGACCGGCGGGGTTCGTCTTTGGCGAGGTCATCCTCGAGCAGCGCGTCGGCCCGGTCACGCCACGACTGCATGACGATGGCTGTCTCCCGCACGTTCAACACCACCAACCTCGGCACCAGGTCGACCTCGTGTTCGGCGAACAGACCCGCCACCCGGTCGTTGACGTTGGCCACCACCGCCTGCACCTGCCCGCCCGACAGTTCGCCGTCGAGCCACGCGGCGGCCAGCACCGGGGCGCTCAACACGACCTTTCCGGTGCGGGCCAGTGAAGCCGCAGCCGAACCCGAGAGGCCGGCGTGTTGGCGGAGCCAGGCGGTGGCCGACGACGCATCGTCGAGGGCCCACGATCCATCGCGATCGAACTGCCCGACCCCGAGGGCCACCTTGGCATCGAGACGATCCCGCAAGCGCAGCATCTCGCCCAGCGACGAGCCATCGACCGGGGGGTCGAGCTCGTCGATCGCCGCTGCGAGTGAGGGGAACATCAGTTCGTATGATAGCACGCCCAGACGGCCGATGAACCGAAAACATCAATGATTTCGGGGCTTTCGCGCTGCCAGCTCGAGGAGGATGCAACGCAAGCCAGGCCCGACGCGTCGTTCTGCGCGAAACCGAAGAGCACGAATGAGACCCCGCCGAGGCACTTTCAATATGTGGCACCAGGCTCCGCATCATCACCCAGGGCGGGCGGCACCGGACGTCGAGCGCCGCACTACGGCCGGTCGTCGCCGGATCGAGCGCACGCGGGCGGTGAACTCGCCAAGATGGGGCCGGTGAGGGACCTTGTCGAGTCGATGGCGGAATTCCAACGGTGCGTCGAAGAACGCGATCGCGCCGGGGCGGAGCATGCCCTTGATCCAGGGTTCGCGTTGGTGCTCGTGTCGCCCGCTCCGGCCCAGATGCCCAAGGCTCGCTGGCTCGAGGTACTGCAGGACTACGTGATTCACGACTACGTCGTGGAGGAGCAGACCGTTGACGAGGATGGCGATTGCGCGGCCGTGGCCAGCCGTGTCCGAATGAGTGCGACCGTGCTCGGTGAAGACCGAAGCGGCACCTTCGTGATATCGGACGTGTGGCGCCAGCGTGCGTCGGGGTGGCTTCTCTGGCGCCGCCACTCGACGCCAATCACCGCCGGCCGACTGCCAGGAATGGAGCAATAGCCGTGTCGCCGTCGGCGCGGCAGCCGGGCGATCCATCGCTCTTCTATACGGGCCTCGTCGCCGAGCTCTACGGCCCCTTGCGATCTGCGCAGCCAGACCCCGAGCCGTATGCCCGGTTCATCGCAGCCTCAGGCGAACCGGCGCTCGAACTTGGCTGCGGAGAAGGTGACCCCCTCCTCGAGTTGCGGCGCCGAGGGCTCGACGTCGAGGGGCTCGACTCGTCGCCCGACATGCTCGAGCGGTGCCGCCGAGCCGCCGCTGAGCAGCAGATCGACGTCGTGGTTCACGAGCAGTCGATGGAAGCCATCGAACTGCCACGTCGATACCGCTCGATCTATCTGGCCGGCCCGACCTTCAACCTGCTGCCGGACGATGACGCCGCCGGGCGGGCCCTGCGCTCCATCCGCAAGCACCTCGACGAGGGTGGCTCGGCGCTGATCCCGCTCTTTGTCCCAACACCAACTGCCCCGGAAGATATTGGTCGGGCTCGGGAGGCCACGGCGAGCGACGGATCGTTGCTTCGGGTGACGGCCGTCGCTGAGGAGCGCAACGAAGCCGCCCGGCGACAGGAAACGCTGCTGCGCTACGAGCGGGTGACCGACGGCAAAGTCACGACGCTGGATCGGACGTGGGTGCTGCATTGGCACACCCAGAGCGGCTTCCGCGAGCTGGTGGCGTCTGCCGGCCTCACGACGGTGGCCGTTCTCGACGCCCGAGGGGCGCCGGCAACGGAGGAAGCGTCGGTCTTCGTGTTCCTGTTGCACGTGGCCTCCTGAGGGAGGGTCAGCGCGCCGTCCCGATCGCCGCGCCGCAAGTTGCGCACGAGACCACGATCACGTCGCGGCGGGCATCGGCGGTGTTGGTGGCCGTCAGTACCTGGAAGGTGAGCGCACCCTCGAGTGGATGGGCGCACCGGGCACAATTGGCGGGCGTGTTCGATACCGACCGCACCGAAGTCGCAGGCACTCGGTCGAGCGCATCCTCGCCATCGTTCTGCTCACCGTCCTGGCGTTTTTCGAGCGACGAGCGGAGGCGTTCGAGGTCGACACCCAGGCCTCGGAGCACCTGCCCGGCCGTACCCTCGACGTCGAGCACCCCGAGGAGGAGGTGCTCGGTCCGCACCTCGCGAGCCTTTCCGTCGTGAGAGAACCGGAACGCTCGACCGATGGCGCGCTCGGCGCGCGCTGATCGCTCGAACTCTTCGGGAGGATGTGGAGGCCAGGCCGGAGCGCGTGCGGGTTCGGGAAGTCGGTCGGCGTCGGGCTCACGTTGGCCCACCGCCTCGCCGACCTTGCGGCGGGTGGCGGCCAGCGTGACGCCGGAGGCGCTCAGCATGCGGGCCGCTGCGCCCTCTGCATGGCCGAGTAGCCCGAGCAGGAGATGCTCGGTGCCGAGGCGGGTCGAGCCGAGGTCGCGAGCTTCGGTGGTGGCGATCGCAAGCGCTCGACGGGCGCCGGGCCCGAATCCTTCCAACCCGTCGGGGACGCGGTCGACCATCCCTAGCCCGCCACCAGCACCACGGTGCCCGCTTCGGTGTCGATCTCCACCATTGCTCCGTCGGGAATTCGCTGCATCGCTTCGCGGGCGCCGACGACCGCAGGAATGCCGAGCTCGCGTGCGATGACGGCCGCATGACACAACAAGCCGCCCTGCTCCACGACGAGACCTCCTGCGATGGCGATGACGGCGTTGTACGTGGGTGCCGTGTACTGCGTCACGAGCACGTCGCCAGGTTCAAGGTTCATCAGCGCTTCGGTGACGTCGGACACGACCCGCGCCCGCCCCCGATACGTGCCCGTGCCGACGCCGGTTCCCGAGAGCGGAGGAGCTGACTTCGCTTCCATGGCGGCGACGACCGTCAACACGATGTCAGTGATCCGCGCCAGGTTCGGTGGGAAGAGGTGGAACGGCGGGTCGCTCTCTTCCGGACCAAGGCGCTCGGGCGCGACCATCGTCGCCCACTCCGTGCGCTCGCCCCGCCGGCGGTCGACTTCCGTAGGCGTCGGTCCGGTGCCCGTCCGCAGTGCCTCGAGGACCTCGTCGATGTGAAGTTCGAAGACATCACCGACGATCGCCGTGACACCCCGGGCACGCAGTCGGCTGTCGGCCTCGAGCAAGGCGCGCCGGAGAAGACCGGCCGGCCATTCGTAGGTGAGAGGACCGTTCTCGTCGCGCAGCCCATAGGAGAGCCGGGCGTCCTCCACGAGGTCGTCGAATTGGGCGTGATTGGCCGGCGCTACCGTCGACCGCAGCCCCTCGATGGCCTCGATGGCCCGTTGATCGGGCGCCTCCACTTCGTTCGCCGCGGCCGCCGCTCGCAGGGAAGTGACGACGACGTCGGGCAATTCGATGAGGCACAGGTCTTCGACGTCGTAGCCCGTCGTGAGCCGCCACCCGTGGTGGCGCAGGTAGTCGTCGAGCAAGGAGCGCGCTGCGGGCGAGGCAGCCCTGACGGATTCGAGATCGCGAACGGTGTCCGGCTCCACCCCGGCGCTCCGCAGCTCCTGAGCCAATGCGCGAAGGGCGAGACGGGGCGCACGGGTCGCTGGGGAGGCGGCGACGAGCGCCTCGAACGTCTTCTCGGTGGCGAGACCCCACGACCGCAGGGCCACCATGAGATTGCCGAGTGGACCCATGTCCGACACGTGGAGCCGGTGGTGGAGCTGGCCCGAGGTCATGACATGGTCATGGACCTCGGCGAGGTGGTCGGCCAGCGCAGCGTCGTCGAGCGCCTCGACACCGACGTCACTGAGTTCGAGGTTGCGAGCGATCTGACGGGGTTTCCACTCGCTCTCCCACCGCGCCAGCTCGTTCCGCCAGATCTTCAGCGCAAACGATTTCTTGGCCTGTCGTTCCTGCTTCCGAAAGGCCGGATGGAGGCGCGATGCCAACCAGAGCACAGGTGCCGGAGGAGGAGGGCGGTCACTGTTGGCCCCCACGATCGGGACGAGGCGGCGGTAGAGCTTTCCGTTCAACCACCGCACTTCCATGCCCTTCAACGGGGCACCGAACATGGCCAGGCCTTCGGCCAGCCCGCGCTCCAGTGTGGTGGCCATCACGGAACGAAGAATCGGACCGGGCGCCGGTCCCGAATGGGAAGAGTCGAGCAGCCAGGTGCCGGGGCCCGGCCGCTCCCATGTCGTTTCCGCCGCGTCCATCAAGGGACCGTCGCACCCGGCCGCGTTCGTGTCAAGAAACGCCTGGCCGGAAGAGAACGGTCAGGCCGGCGTTGCGGCCCGCTCGAACAGGCGACGCGCGATCACCTTGAGGGCGAGTGTCTCGTCCGCCCCTTCGAAGATCGACAACACGCGAGCATCGACGAAGTAGCGCGACACCGGGAACTCCTCGGCGTAGCCCATGCCACCGTGGATCTGCAGGGCTTCGCGGGTGACCCACTCGGCCGCCCGACACACATAGGCCTTCACCATCGAAGCCTCCATGGCGCCTTCGCCCTTGGCCATCATCCGACCGACCTCGTACATGAACTGGCGTGCCGACTGGATGATCACGGCCATGCGGGCCAGCTTCACCTGGGTCAGTTGGTAGTCGACGATCGCCGACCCGAACACGACCCGGTTGGTGGCGTAGTCGTGTGCCGCTTCGTACG
>JBKJLN010000449.1:0-4755 GCA_046596935.1 Acidimicrobiales bacterium | reverse complement strand
TTCATCGAGACGCCGGACGGCGGCCAGCAGCGCCGCGCCGCTGTCGCTCACGCTCAGGTCCACCGCCCGCCCGTCCTCGGACAGACGAACAGGGCCGATTTCGCCGAGGATCGACTTCGCCTCGTCCGCCGACGCTGCATCGCTGAACTCTGCGCGGACGATCGTGGTGCCAAGCCGAGCCTTGAGCTCGGCGGCCGTCCCTTCGGCGATGACCCGCCCATGGTCGATGACCACGATCCGGTCGGCGAGCCGGTCAGCCTCTTCGAGGTACTGCGTCGTCAAGAGGAGGGTCGCCCCGTCCCGGACCAGCTCCTCGATCACCGCCCACAACTCGACCCGCCCACGCGGATCGAGGCCTGTCGTCGGTTCGTCGAGCACCAGGATCGGCGGCCGGTGGACGAGCGCCGCGGCCAGGTCGAGCCGCCTGCGCATGCCTCCCGAGTACGTCTTGACCGTCCGGTCGGCGGCGTCAGCGAGATCGAAACGTTCGAGGAGCTCGGCCGCGCGAGCCCTCAGGCCGCTCCGTGGCTGATGGGTGAGGCGGCCGACGAGGAACAGGTTCTCCCGCCCGGTCAGGTTCTCGTCGACGGCCGCGTACTGCCCGGCCAGCCCGATCCGCAGGCGGACCTCCTCCGGCTGGCGGGCGACGTCGAAGCCCAAGACCTCGGCGCGGCCACCGTCCGGGCGCAGGATCGTCGTGATCACCCGGACGGTCGTCGTCTTCCCGGCGCCGTTCGGACCGAGCAGCCCGAGGACCGTCCCCTTTGGCACCTCGAGATCGACGCCGTCGACGGCGACGACCGATCCGAACCGCTTCACGAGCGCGTCGACACGAATGGCCGGGGCAGTCACGCGCTCACCCTCGCGCAGATCCGTCGACAAGCCGAGGACGTTCCGGAGAAAGTTCTGGCAGTGCGACTGTCAGTTGACTACGCTCCCCGCATGTCGGCAGCTACCGCAACGAAGCCCCGTCGTGACTCGTAGCGAGCGGTTCGAGGGCCGGATCGGGCGGACGTTGGCCGACTCCGAGGCCTGGTTCGACGAGCCCCCCCACCCCGGCGAATCCGCCCCGAACGTGGTCATCATCGTCCTCGACGACACAGGATTCGCGCAGCTCGGCTGTTACGGCTCGACCATCGACACGCCGAACATCGACGCCTTGGCCGGCGGCGGACTGCAGCTCACCAACTTCCATGTCACGCCGCTGTGTTCGCCGACGCGCGCCGCGCTGTTGACGGGTCGCTCGCATCACGCCGCCGGCATGCGCAACGTCTCGAACTTCCAAACGGGGTTCCCGAACATGCTGGGTCACATCTCGAGCCATACGGCGACGATGGCCGAGGTTCTCTCCGAGGTCGGCTACACGACCTTTGCCGTGGGCAAATGGCATCTCGCTCCCATGGAGCAGTGCTCGGCGGCCGGACCTTTCGACCACTGGCCACTCGGCCGCGGGTTCGACCGGTTCTATGGGTTCCTGGAGGGCGAGACCGACCAGTTCCATCCGGAACTCGTGGCCGACAACCATCCGATTGCACCGCCGGCGGGTCCGGACGACGGCTACCACCTTTCCGAGGACCTCGTCGATCAGGCGTTGCGGATGGTCGCCGACGCCAAGGGCGTGCGCCCCGACCGGCCCTTCTTCACCTACCTCGCCTTCGGCGCCACCCATGCACCCCACCAGGCGCCCGCCGCCTACCTCGACAAGTACCGGGGTGCGTTCGACGAGGGCTGGGATGTCGTTCGCCGGCGGTGGTTCGACCGCCAAGTGGCCCTGGGCGTCGTGCCTCCGAACACCGTGCTCTCGCCCCGCAACCCCGGGGTGCGGCCGTGGGACGAGCTCAGCGCCGACGAGCAGGCCTTGGCGGCGCGCCTGCAAGAAGCGTTCGCGGCGTTCCTCGATCACACCGACGATCAGATCGGGCGGCTGGTCGACGGGCTTCGTCGCCTCGACCAGCTCGACAACACCGTCCTCGTCCTCATGGCAGACAACGGCGCCTCGCAAGAGGGCGGTCCGCTCGGCGTCCTCCACGAGATGAAGTTCTTCAACGGGATTCTGGAAACGCCGGCCGATGCCGTGCTCCGTCTCGACGACATCGGCGGACCCCACAGCCACACGAACTATCCGTGGGGATGGGCGCAGACGGGGAACTGTCCGTTCCGCTGGTACAAGCAGAACACCCATGAGGGCGGCGTCCACGTGCCGGCAATCGTGTCGTGGCCGGACGGGCTGCCGATCGAGCAACGCGGGACGAAGCGCGACCAGTTCATCTACGTCTCCGACATCGCCCCGACCATCTACGAGCTGCTTGGCGTGGAGCCGGCGGCAACGCATCGCGGCGTCGAACAACGACCGATCACGGGGCACTCGTTCGCGCATGTCTTGGCCGACGAAACCGCGCCGAGCCGCAACCTGGTGCAGTACTTCGAGATGGCTGGTAGCCGTGCCCTCGTCGCCGGTACGTGGAAGGCCGTCTGTCGCCACGAGCGGGGTGCCGACTTCGAGACCGAGCCCTGGGAGCTCTACGACCTGGAAGCCGATCCGTCGGAGTGCAACGACTTGGCCACGAGCGAGCCGCAACGATTGGCCGACCTCATCGACCTCTGGTGGGAGGAGGCCGAACGCCACGGCGTGCTGCCGCTCGACGAGCGCACGTTCGAACTCTTCGGGCCTCGCTTTCGCGACCGCTCACCCCACCCCGTCGACCGGCGCTACGTCTACCGCCCGCCCATGTCCCCACTGCCGGGGCAAGCGTCGGCTCCCATCGGCGGACGCAGCTTCGACCTCACTGCGACCATCGAGAGTTCCGCCGGAGATGAAGGCGTGCTCTTCGCGACGGGCACCGAGAATTCGGGGGTGACGGTCTTCGTCCAGGACCGTCGTCTGGTCGTCGACTACAACGCTTTCGACGACCACGTGATCATGCGTTCGACAAGCGAGGTCCCGCTCGGTGCGTGCGTGTTGTCGGTTCGCTTCCGTCGACTCGGCGCCGACGGAACCGTGGGTCTCTCCATCGACGGCGTGAACTGCGGCGACGCTCCCCTTCCCCTCTACATGCGGATGATCTCATCGGTCGGGCCGAGCATCGGCCACGACCACGGTTCCGCCGTCTCGTCGTTGTACGAGGCGCCGTTTCCGTTCACGGGCACGTTGCACTCGGTCGTGATCCAGGTCAGTCCCGAAGGAGCTCGCAGCGCAGTGGCTGCAACTGCCCGGGCAGAAATGAGCCGACAATGAACTGCCAACACGGATTTCGCCACATGGGTGAGATCGAGCATGCACGCGCCCTCGTCGGTCTCCAAGGGATGACGTCATGACGCCCCACTGAAAGAATGTCTCCCGGAATGTCAGAACCGACGACCCCGCGCCGAGTAGCCGGCGTGCGCGGGAGGGTCGCCGATCAGATCGGTGTTGTTGTACACCTGCTGCGGTGGGTGGTGCTGGGCGCAATGTCGGGGGTGCTGGCGGGGCTGGCCTCGTTCGTGTTCCTCGAATCGCTCGACCGGGTGACGAACGTTCGCCTCCAAGAGCCGTCGCTCGTCTGGTTCCTGCCCGTTGCGGCGCTGGGGATCGGCTTCGTCTACCACCGGTGGGGCGGCCGCTCGGCTGGAGGGAACGCGCTGCTACTCGACGAGATCCACGAGCCCACGGCCTGGGTGCCACGCCGCATGGCGCCGCTCGTCTTGGGCGGAACGCTGGCCGCTCACTTGTTCGGCGCCTCGGTCGGTCGCGAAGGAACGGCGCTGCAGATGTCGGGCTCGCTCACCGACCTCCTCGCCAGAGTCCTGCGCTTGACACCCTCGGATCGGCGGCTCCTGTTGATCGCCGCCATCGCCGGCGGATTCGGGTCGGTGTTCGGCGTGCCCCTCGCCGGGGCCGTCTTCGCCATGGAAGTGCAGGCCGTCGGACGGGTGCGGTACGAGGCGCTCGTCCCGGCCTTGACGGCGTCGATCGTGGGCGACCTGATCGTCGGGGCCCTCGGCTATCACCATGGTTCACGACCCCAGCTCGACCTACCCGTCGACGGCGTTCTGTTCGTCAAAGTCGCCGTTGCCGGCCTCGCCTTCGGGCTGACATCGACAGCATTCATCTGGCTCGCCCACACCATCAAGGACACGCTCGGTCGCAGGGTTGCGTGGCCACCGGCCCGCCTTGCTGTCGGTGGGCTCGCCACGATCGCACTCGTGGCGCTTGTCGGTCGCGACTACCTCGGCCTGTCGCTTCCGCTCATCGACCAAACGTTGGCGGGTCACGATCCCGGGCTCCAGGCATTCGCCCTCAAGCTGCTCTTCACCGCCATCGCGCTGGGGTGCGGAATTCCCGGCGGCGAGGTGACCCCGCTCTTCGTCATCGGCACCACCCTCGGCGGAGCCCTGGCCGGCCCTCTCGGCCTCGACGTCCACGTGCTCTCGGCCATCGGGTTCGTCGCCGTGTTCGCCGGCGCCGCCAACACTCCGCTCGCCTGCACGATCATGGGAGCTGAGATCTTCGGGTCTGGTTCGGTGGTTGCGATGGCCGTGGGCTGCGTGGTGGCCTATGTCTTCTCCAGCCACCGAGGTATCTACGCAACCCAGCGGATCGACACCCCCAAGCGCCCGCAACGGCCTCAGGACCCCGGGAACGAGACCTGAGGGAGGACTCGAGCGTCAGCGACAAGACTCGAAGGAGTGCGCGTTGTATTGGTGACCGGAACCGTCGGAATCGGGAAGTCGACGATCGGCTCTGCCGTCGCCGAGCGGGCTGCGGCTCGTGGAGTC
>JBKJLN010000291.1:0-2949 GCA_046596935.1 Acidimicrobiales bacterium | reverse complement strand
GGCGGCGATGGTGTCGGCCTCCTGGCGGCGGTCGAGGAGGCTGAGCTGGTTCTGGACGCTGGTGAAGCGGGCCATTCCCTTGGCCGATGCAGATGCGGTTGCCGCTTCGATGCGTGTGCCGTCGAAGTTCGAGCAGCCGATCTCAACGACCTTCCCGGCCTCGACGAGGTCGTTGAGGGCGGCGAGGGTGTCGTCGATGGGAGTCGAGTCGTCGGGCATGTGGAGCTGATAGAGGTCGATGCGATCCGTACCGAGTCGCCGCAGGCTGTCCTCACAGGCTGCCTTGACGTAGTCGGGTCGGGCTCCGCTCTTGCCTTCGCCGACGGGAGCGCCGAACTTGGTGGCGACGATCACTTCGTCACGGTGGGCGCCCAAGGCCTGGCCGAGGAAGACCTCGGATTTGGTGCCGCCGTAGACGTCGGCAGTGTCGAAGAGGGTGATGCCGGCTTCGCGGGCAGCGTCGACGACGGCTTGCGTCTGGGCTTGGTCGACGCGCATGCCGAAGTTGTTGCAACCGAGTCCGACAAGCGAAACGGACAGGCTGCCGAGGGTTCGATGTTCCATGTCCGGACCCTAGGCCCGGGCTCTCGCGCCTCCCACTACGGTCTCGGGCGTGGACTACGACCTCGTCGTCATTGGCGGCGGCGCCGGCGGAATGGGGGCGGCCCGCACCGGCGTACGCCGCAAGAAGAGCACGCTCCTCATCCAGGACGGGGAGATCGGCGGCGATTGCACCTTCACCGGTTGCGTGCCATCGAAGGCCTTCATCGCCGCTGCGGGCAAGGGTCGGACGTTCGCCGAGGCGATGGCATCCGCCCACCGAGCCATCAAGACGATCGCGGCGACCGAAGACGTCGAGGTCTTCCGCCACGAGGGCATCGACGTGCGCCTGGGTCGGGCACGTTTCGTGTCCGCCAACGAGATCGACCTCGATGGCGAACGGATCGGCGCCGACCGCTTCGTCATTGCCACGGGCGCCAAGCCGGCAGTGCCGAACATCGACGGGCTGCGGGCGCTCGACCATCTCACCAGCGACGACGTCTGGTCACTGACCGAGCGGCCGGCTTCATTGGCCGTGCTCGGGGGCGGCGCCATCGGGAGCGAACTGGCCCAAGCCTTCGCCCGGCTCGGCACGAAGGTGACCATCGTCGAAGCCGCCGACCGTCTGCTGTCGAAGGAGGAGCCCGAGGTCTCGGCCACGATCGAGGACGTGTTCCGGCGCGAGGGCATCGACGTCCGCGTCAAACAGAAGGTGACCAAGGTCGAGGAGACCGGGCCGGGCGGACGAGCACGCGTGCATGTCGACGGAGGAGCGCCGATCGATGTGGATCGGGTGCTCGTGGCCATCGGGCGCGCTCCGGTCACCAAAGGCCTCGATCCGGAGGTTGCCGGCGTCGACCTCGACGAGCGCGGCTTCATCAAAACCGATGACTACCTCCGGACGACGGCGCAGCACATCTGGTCGGTGGGAGACGTTGCCGGCAAGCTCCAGTTCACTCACGCCGCCGACGAGATGGGCCGGATCGCCGTGGGCAACGCCTTCAGCGGATTCCGCCAGCGGCGATTCCGGAGCGAGCGCACGCCCTGGGTGACGTTCACGTCGCCCGAAGTCGGTCGGGTCGGGCTCAGCGAAGCCGAGGCCGCCGAGCGCGCACCGGGAGCGAGGGTCGCCTTCCTTCCGATGACCGAGGTCGACCGAGCGGTGGCCGCCGACGAGACCGACGGATTCATCAAGATCGTCGTCGGCCCCCGGTGGCCGTCCGGCAACCTCGCCGGCGGAAAGATCCTCGGCGCCACGGTGATGTGCTCGACCGGTGGCGAGTTGATCCACGAGTTCGCGCTGGCGATCCGCGCCGGGATGTTCCCCGCTCGACTGGCGCTCACCACCCACGCCTATCCGACGTGGGCCATGGGCGTGCAGAAGGCGATCGGACAGCTGTTCCTCGAACTCGAAGGTCGCTCGGCCGACGCCGCCCGAACCGGAGGCACCCTCCGGTCGTGACCCTCTTCGACGACGCCGGCGAGCGCTCCCCCGTCCGCCGGCTGACCCTGGTGCGCCTGAGTTCCGAGGTGGCGCGCGCCCTCGGCACCATCGGGAAGGTGGCGGTCGAAGGAGAAGTGCATCGACCCAGCGTGCGTCCCGGCGGTCGCATTTACTTCACCTTGAAGGACCGAGCCGCGCAGATCGACGTGACCGTGCCGGCCGGGCGTGCACGGCGCGCTCGGGTGGTGAACGGCGAGCGGGTCCAGGTGACGGGCAGCCTTGAGTGGAACAACACGTGGGGCCGGCTGCAGTTCGTCGGCGACGAGGTCGTTCCCGTCGGCGCCGGCGCAGTTGCCGCCATGATTTCCGAGAGCCGCATTCGGCTTCGTAGCGATGGGCTCCTCGACCGCCCACGACTGCCCATTCCCCGGCTCCCTGAGGTGATCGGCGTCGTGTGCGGGAGCGACGCCGCTGTGCGCGCCGACATCGAGTCGGTCGTGGCCGCTCGGTTCGCCGGCTATCCCATCGTGTTCCAGGAGGTGACGGTGTCCGGCGCCAACGCCGTCGACGCCATCATCGGCGCCATGCGCTACCTCGACGAGCGGCCCGACGTCGGCGTGATCATCCTTGCTCGCGGCGGAGGCGATGCCACCCAGCTGCTCCCGTTCAGCGACGAGGAGCTGTGCCGTGCGATCTGTGCGTCGACGACGCCGGTCGTCGCCGCCATCGGCCACGACGGCGACCGGCCCCTCTGCGATGAGGTCGCCGACCTTCGTTGTGGCACGCCCTCGTTGGCCGCCGCCGCCGTCGTGCCCGACCGCGACGCCCTGCGGACCGAGCTGGCGGCGTCGTGGGCCCGCGCCGAGATGGCGGCGACTCGGCGGATGGCCGAGGCGGGCCAACGACTCGCGGCCGTCGACCGCGATCGTGCCGTCACCGCCGGCGTGCAGCGCGCCACCGATCGC
>JBKJLN010000026.1:0-3019 GCA_046596935.1 Acidimicrobiales bacterium | reverse complement strand
TCGCTACGAGCACAATCGCAGCGGTGGCGGCGGCGAGTGCGTCGGGATCGTGGGTGGCCAACGACTGGATCGTCATCCCTCCCATCGAGTGGCCCACGAGCACGGCGTCGGTGGCCGAGACCGCCTCGAGCACGGCCCGGAGGTCGCCCCCGAGTCGCTCCATGGTGAAGCCGTCGGTGCCGGCGGTCGACGAGCCGTGGCCCCGCTGGTCGTAGGCGACAACCCGGAACCCCTGCCGGACCAGGCGGTGGGCGACCGGCGCCCACACGTCTCTGGCGTTCGTGTAGCCGTGGGCGAGGACGACGACAGGCCCGGTGACCGGGCCGGCGATCGTCGTCGCCAGTTCGCCACCGTCGCCGGCGGGGATGCGACGGGTTTCGCCGATGGGCAGGAAGCGGTCGCCCGGAAGGTTGACATCGGGCGCGGATGACCACTGGCGGTTGATCCGGCGGGTGGCGACGGCTGCGCCGGTGCCGGCAGCAACGACGGCGAGGCCGACCTTGACGAGACCGTTCACGCCGACAGCCCCTGACGGGCGAGAGCCTGTTGTAGCGCGATCGGGGCCAGGCGGTGGATGCCCCAGCCGATGCGGGCTTCGAATCCGACGGGAACGACGGCACGATTGCGTTCGACAGCGTCGACGATGGCCTCGGCGACCTGTTCAGGCTTGTGGCCCCTTCGGAAGACCTTGGTCGTCTTGGCCCGACGAGCGGGGTCGCCGGCCGTGCCGAGGAATCGGGTGGAGTCGATGATGGGCGTGTTGATGACGCCGGGACAGATGGCCGTGACTCCGACACCACTGGCCGCCCAATCGGCTCGGAGACACTGGGAGAGGGCCAGCACGGCCGCCTTGGTGGCGACGTATGCGGGTTCGGTGGCGGTCGGCATGTAGCCGAGGCCAGACGAGAGGTTGACGACATGCCCGCGACCGGCGGCGACCATCGCCGGCCCGAACGCTGCGCACCCGTTGATGACGCCGTCGAGGTTGACGCTGCGAATCCACTCCCAGTCCTCGGCCGACATGTCGGTGAACCGCCCGGACATGCCGACGCCGGCGTTGTTCACCAACACGCCGAGCGGCCCCTCCGACGACTCGATGTCGGTTGCCAGCGCCTCGACGGCGGCACGGTCGGTCACGTCGAGGTGGTGGCCTCGCGCGGCGCGGGCGCCTCCCTCCTCGCAGGTGGCCGCCGTCTTCTCCGCCGAGGCGAGGTCGATGTCGGCGCAATGAACCGACGCCCCCCGTCGAGCCAGAGCGATCGCCGTGGCCCTCCCGATGCCGCTCCCGGCACCGGTCACCAACGCCGTCGCTCCGTCGATCTCGATCTTGGACCTGTTCTTGGTGCGCGCCATCAGACGTATGTCTCCTCTTTGGTGAGCTCGGGTTTGGACGGTGCTGGTTTCGCCGTGAACTCATAGGAACGGGTGTCGAAGCTTCGGGTGCGGCGGGTGAAGCGGAAGGTGTAGTCAGGCCAGAGCACGGTGTTGCGCCCGTGATCGTCGAGGTACCAACTCGCGCATCCGCCGGTGTTCCAGACGGTCTTCGAGGCCTTTCGTTGGATGTCGTCGGTGTACTTCGCGAGCACGGGTTCGCGGACCTCGACGGCGCCGGCGCCGGAACGTTCCATCTGTCGGAGGGCATCGACGATGTAGGTGAACTGCGCTTCGAGCATGACGACGAGCGACGTGTGGCCGATGCCGGTGTTGGGGCCGGCGAGCATGAAGAAGTTGGGGAACTGCGGAACGGTCGTGCCGAGGTACGCCTGCATACCGGTGTGGGCCCAGTGCTGGGCCAGCGTTCGTCCGTCGGCCCCACGGACTCGGTCGGCAACCGGGTTGTCGGTCACGCGGAAGCCGGTGCCGAGGATGATGGTGTCGACGGCGTGCTCGACCCCGTCGGCGGTGACGACGGCGTGCGGCCGAATCTCGATGATCTTCTCGCTGACCACTTCGACGTTGGGTTGCGACAGCGCCGGGTAGTAGTCGTTCGACGGCAGGAGCCGCTTGCAGCCGGGGCGGTAGTCCGGGGTCAGGGTGGCGCGTAGCTCGGGATCGGGCACCTGCTCCTCGAGGTGCTTGCGGCCCATCTTCTCCATGCCTTCGATCGACTTTGCGTTGCGCAGCATCCCGGTGACGAAGAGTTCACGAGTCCAGTAGACGAGTCCGCGCACGAAACGCTGGGTGCTCGGAACGGAACGGTAGAGCGCCTGTTCCTTGGCCGTGATCTTGCGATTGCGGTGGGGCAGCACCCACGGGGGCGTGCGTTGGAACAGGGTGAGCTTGGCGACCTGCGGCTGAATCTGCGGGACGAACTGGATGGCCGACGCCCCGGTGCCGATGACCGCCACGCGCTCACCGGCGAGGTCGTGGTCGCTGCGCCACTGGGCCGAGTGGAACATGGTGCCCTCGAAGGTGTCGAGGCCAGGGAGATCGGGGATCGACGGTTCGGCCAACGGACCGTTGCCGAGGATGAGGTGATCGGCGGAGATCGGGCCGTCGGCGGTCTCGATCTGCCAGAGCTGCGCATCGGCGCGCCAGGCGGCATCGAGCACCTCGGCGCCGAAGCGGACGCGCTCGAGAACGCCGTAGCGCTCGGCCGTCTTGCGCAGGTACTCGAAGATCTCGGGCTGGGGGGAGTAGGTCTCGCTCCAGTTCGGATTTGGAGCAAAGGAGAAGGAGTAGAGGTGCGAGGGCACGTCGCAGCGACAGCCCGGGTAGGTGTTGTCGCGCCAGGTGCCGCCGACGTCGGAGGCTCGCTCGAGCACGATGTGCTCGATCCCGGCGCGTTGGAGGGCGATCGAAGCGCCGAGACCGGCGAAGCCGGTTCCGACGATGGCGACCCTGTGGTGTTCGGTCAATCGGGGGTGTTCGGTCGATCGGGGGTGTTCGGTCGGCTTCATCAGGTCCTTTCGGGTTCGCCGGCGGGGACGAGGTCGCGTGACGCCCGTTCCATCTCGGCGGCGAAGAGGTGATCGACGGTGCGGCGGGTGAGGGGCCGCAGGGATTCGAGGAGCTGCGC
>JBKJLN010000012.1:0-3323 GCA_046596935.1 Acidimicrobiales bacterium | reverse complement strand
CGACGACAACGACGTTGAAGAGCACGGGCACGACGACGTCGATCCGTCCGAGTGATCCGCCTGGGCCGCCGGTGACCCTGCCGCCGGCGATCGACCTGCCGCCGGTCACTATCGGCGCCACCTTGACGGTCACTCCAGAGGTCGGTCCCGGCGGGTTCGTGACCGGTGTGACCGGCACCGGATTCCCTCCCGGGCCCGTCGAGCTGCGGTGGGAACCGGGCCTGGGTCGAACGATCGCCATCGCCGGCGCCGACGGCACCTTCATCACTCGCGTTCTCGTCTTTCCGAATGACCGTCTCGGCGCTCGGGCGCTGGTGGCCGTCGGCGGTCCGACCACGGCGATCGACGCCTTCCTGGTGGTGCCGTCGACGGTGAAGCCGTCGGGTTCGAACGTCCAGCAGATCAATCGGATCCGCCGCTTCAACAGCCGCTGACACCGGCAGGCTGCTCGGGGGAATCGTCTGCTTTTGTGTTGCCCTTGCCGACGTGTCAGACCTTTGGAACTGCCCTTACGAGGTGCGCAAGGGCAACGCCAACGCGCAGGGACGTCTGCGAAGGCAACGCAAACGCCGACGGGCGTGAAGGAATCGTCAGCCCGCCGAAAGCTCGCTATGCCGGCTTGAAGAAGTGCTCCCGGTAGTAACGGAGTTCGTTGATGCTCTCGCGGATGTCGTCCATGGCACGGTGGCCGCCGGCTTTGGTTGGAGCGGCTGCCACCACGTCGGGCGACCAGCGACGGGCCAGTTCCTTGATGGTCGAGACGTCGACCGATCGGTAGTGGAGGTAGTTCTCGACCTCGGGGAGGAAGAGGGCGAGGAAGCGTCGATCGGTGCCGATCGAGTTGCCGCACAACGGGACGGATCGAGCCTGGGGAATGTGTTCCTTGAGGAACGCAAGAGTGGCGTCACCGGCGGCCGGCAGGTCGAGGGTCGATGCGGCCATGGCATCGAGCAACCCGCTCTTGGTGTGCATCGAGCGGACGACCTTGTCCATCTCGGTCAGCGCTTCCGCCCCGGGATTGATCACCAGGTCGGGGCCTTCGGCGACGATGTTCAGCTCGTCGTCGGTGATGAGGGTGGCGATCTCGACGATCACGTGGCGACCGGGTTCGAGGCCCGTCATCTCCAGATCCATCCACGCCAGCACGGACGCAGACGCTAGCGGGGCCAGCGTCTGCGTCCGGAGGCGCTACGACGAGATCAGTCGGACTTCTCGTTGGGTGCCGGCACCTCTTCCTTGCCGGCGGCTTGCTTCACGGTGTCGTCGACGTCCTGGTCGAGGTCCTTTCCCTCGAGGCCGGGCATGTCGCTCTTGGTCTGCTCCCAGTCACGCTTGAGGGCGTCCTTGGCATCTTCGATCTTGTTGTCATCGCTCATGGCGAACCCTTTACCCCCGTCGCCCGCGATTCGACCCTCGCGATGGGCAGATGCGACGACGATTCCCCGCGACACGTCATGGATGGCTCGCTCGGCGGCGGCGGCGATGGCGGGCGACGCCACCATGCGCACCTGTTCGAGGAGCTCGACGACCTGGCGCACCTCGCGGGCGAGGTCGCCGGGGCCGAGGCCCGAGCCTCGAAGCGACTCGGCGAGATCGTCGCCGTTGGTCCAGCGATGGATGGGCGTGAGCAGGGCCGAGTCCGGAGCCGGGGTCACGGGAAGGGCGGCGTCGGCCTCCATCCGCTGCAGGTCAGAAGCGATCGCCTCGATGAGCGTCCACCGGCGCCGGAGTTCGGCGGTGGGGAAGGGGGACGGAGCGAGCTCCTGGCGACTGCCTGATCTGAAGGCCGAGATCGCGGCGGCCAGCGATGGCGCGTCGAGATCATCGAAGAGTCCGGCGGCGAGGCACTCGGCCACGAGCAGACCGCGCTCGTGGAACAGGCGCCGCACCATCCGCCCAGAGTCCGTCAGCTCCCATCCAACGAGGTGGCCCCGCCGTCGCAGCAGATCGGCCACGGCGTCGTACTCATGGTCGTGGGCCGCTTGGGTGTGGTCGAGGCGGGCGGCGATGGTGGCAATCTCGTCGTCGAGGCGCTGGCGGCGAACGTGGGCCGCCGCCCCGTTACGGCGAGGAGAAGATGTCGGACGGGCCGCGGTCGGATGAGGATGATCGGGTAGGTCCTGAAGCATCGAGGCGACGGCGCGCGCGAACCCGCGCGCGCCGGGCTGCAGTCCTTCCAGATCAAGGGTGGCGACCACAACGGGCGCGAGTCGGAAGTCGGCCGCCGGAACGACGACGCGCCGGCTGTCGGGCCGAACCGTGTCGATGGTGGCCTGGCCCCGACGCACGCGCGGGGGCGCGACGACGGCGAGCCGACCGACGCTGGCCCGGCCAGGATCGACCACGACATCGCCCACGGCGAGGGTCGCCACCGAACGGCTGATCAACTCCGACAGATCCTCGCCTGCGGGTTCGCCGACCGGCTCGACATCGTCGACGTCGCCCGACCTCGTTTCGTCGTCCGGCACAGCGGTGTCGAGCGCGGCCCGGACGCGGCACCGATCCTCGAGCGTTTCGCGCAGGTCGAGCAGGGTCTGGGCGAGGAGGGAATGAGCAAGGCTGCTGCGGAAGCGGCGGCGTCCCTCCTCGACCGAATAGGTGTGGACCAGGTTCGCGACCATCGCCGGCGTCGCCCAGTAGTGCGATCGCAGCGGTTCCGCCCGTCCTCCGGCCAGACCGGTCACCCGATGGAGACCGGTCTCGGCCGACCATGGCACCACGACGTTGCCGACCCGGTCGAGGCCCCGCCGGCCCGCTCGTCCGGCCAGTTGGGCGAACTCAGCCGAGGTGATCGTGTCGCCGCCGTGCGGTCCGCTCGTGCGGGTGACGCGATCGATGACGACCGTCCTCGCCGGAAGGTTCACCCCGAGCGCCAAGGTCTCGGTGGCGAACACGACCTTCACCAGCCCGGCACCGGCGGCGAGCTCGACCACCTCGCGCTGCACCGGGGCGAGACCCCCGTGATGGGCGGCGATCCCACAGGCAAGAGCAAGGCGCCATCCCGAGCCGTCGAGGGTTCGCAGCTCGACGGCGTCGAGCCCCTCCGTCGCCTGGTGGACGAGCGCGTCGATCTCGTCGGTTTCCTCGGGAGTGGTCAGCCGGACGCCGGCTTCGACGAGGCCGGCGACGGCGCGGTCGCAGCCGGAGCGACTGAGCACGAACCAGATCGCCGGCAGCATCTCCGATGTCCGGAGGTGTTCGAGCAAGTGGCCGCGTTCGGGGGTGACGGATCGCGAGCGGTCGCGCACCCGACGGCCTTCGCCCCGGGCCGTCTTGCGCACGCCGTCCTGCAGCTCGGCCATCGGGTTGACCCGCCCGTCGAG
>JBKJLN010000425.1:0-4025 GCA_046596935.1 Acidimicrobiales bacterium | reverse complement strand
CCGGCGACCGCCTGTCCCCGGGAGAACGCAGCCGCGCCACCTTGGCCACGCTGATGGCCAGCGGCGTCAATTGTCTCGTGCTCGACGAGCCGACCAACCACCTCGACCTCGCCGCCATCGAAGAACTCGAACGAGCCCTCGAGGGATACGAGGGAACGCTGCTCCTCGTCACCCACGACCGACGCCTCCTGGACGCTGTCGACCTCACCCGCACGATCCATGTCGAAGCCGGACGCGTAGCATCGGGCGAGTGAGCTTCTACACCCGCAAGGGTGACGACGGAACGACGGGGCTCTACTACGGGGGTCGCGTCCGCAAGGACGCCGATGCCCCGGAGGCCTACGGCACCGTCGACGAAGCCCAGGCCTTTCTCGGCCTTGCACGGGCCGAAGCCGAGCGGGGGAGCGAGATCGACGGCCTCCTCTTGCGGGTCGAGCGCGACCTGTACGTACTGATGGCGGAACTGGCGACGTTGCCCGAGAATCGCCGCAAGTTGAGCGCCGGGGCAACCCTCGTTACGTCCGAAATGCTGGCCTTCGTGGAAGCCACGACCGACGAGCTCGCCCAACGTTTCGTGATGCCCGACGAGTTCGTGCTGCCCGGCCAGAACCGCATGTCGGCACTTCTCGAAGTTGCCCGCACCGTCGTGCGGCGGGCCGAGCGTTGTGCGCTGCGGGTGGCCGCTCCCGAGTCATACGTGATCCCCTACCTCAACCGCCTCTCCAGCCTGCTGTGGGCCATGGCCCGCTGGCAGGAAGGGGGAGCCGTCCCGGCCAAGGAGGCCTGACTTGTCCGCTGCACCTGATGTTGCCGTCTCACTCCGCCCACCTTCGATCACGTTCTCGACGGCTCGGGACGTTCCCGCCGACGCGCAGGTGCTTGCCGTGCCGGTCTTCGCCGACGGCTTGCAGCCCTCGACCAGCGCCGCCGCCCTCGACGCCGCCTTCCTTGCGGGACGCGACTTCGACGGAAAGGTCGGCCAGACCCAGCCCCTCCTAGCCGACGACGGGTCGACGATCCTGGCCGTTGGTGTCGGCGACCCGTCGAAGATCGACCTCGACACCTTTCGTCGCATCGGAGCCGCCACGGTCAAGGGCGCGTGGAAGTCGTCGTCGGTTGCTGTGACTTTGCTCGACGCCGCGCCGGCCGAGATCGATCGCGCGAAAGCAGCCCAGGCGCTGGCCGAGGGCATGGTGCTCGGGGCTCACCAGTTCACGACCTACAAGTCGACGTCGAAGCCGTGCGCAGTGGAAGCGGTGACGGTGGTGAGTCGCAGCGCCGCCACGCAGAAGGGGCTCGACCGGGGAGCCCGCATCGGAGCCGCCGTGGTCCTTGCCCGCGACCTCGTGAATCAACCGGCGAGGGACATGACCCCCCGCCACCTCGAGACCGTGGCCCGCCAGATCGCGGAGGAGAACGGTCTCACGATCAACGTGATGGACGAGATCGCCATCGTCAACGAAGGCCTCGGAGGACTCGCCGGCGTGGCCGCAGGGTCGGACGAGCCGGCCCGGCTGATCGAGTTGACCTACGACCCGCCGGGGGCGCGCGGAACCGTCGTGCTCGTCGGGAAGGGCATCACCTTCGACTCGGGTGGTCTCTCGCTGAAGTCGGGCGAAGGCATGATGACGATGAAGTGTGACATGGGCGGTGCCGCGGCCGTGCTCGCAGCCATGTCGGCTCTGCCCGCGATCGCCCCCAAGGTCCGCGTCATCGGCCTGGCGGCCTGCCCCGAGAACCTCCCGAGCGGCAAGGCGACCAAGCCCGGTGACGTCCTCAAGATCCGCAACGGCAAGACCGTCGAGGTGCTCAACACCGATGCCGAAGGTCGCCTCGTTCTTGCCGATGCACTTTCGTTGGCGGTCGAGGCCGAGCCCGATGTGATCATCGATCTCGCAACCCTCACCGGCGCATGCATCGTCGCCCTGGGCAAGGACATCGCCGGCCTCATGGGCAACGACGACGACCTGATCGCCCAGGTGCAGGCGGCCAGCGAGCGCGCCGGCGAGCCCCTGTGGCATCTGCCGCTCCCCGCGCAGTACCGCAAGCACATCGACTCCGAAGTCGCCGACATGAAGAACATCGGCGCCGCCGGCCAGGCGGGGTCGTTGTCGGCCGGCCTCTTCCTCCAGGAATTCGTCGACGGCCGGCCGTGGGTGCATCTCGACATCGCCGGCCCCGCGTTCCGATCGGACGAGGACTCGTATCTGGCCAAGGGCGGCACCGGCTTCGGCGTTCGCACCTTGCTCGAGTTCGTCGCCAGCTATCGCAAGCCGGGGCGGGCCCGCTCCTGAGCGAATGAAGCGGTGACCGACGTTGCGCAAGCGGCGGCGCTCGTACTGACGATCGTGTTCGCGTGGGCGGCGGTGGCCAAGTTCCGGGCATCGTCGGCAACGGTCGCGTCCTTCGAAGGCCTGAGACTCCCGGCCCCGCAGTTGTTGGCCCGCGTCGTGCCGGTCGTCGAGCTCTTCATCGCTGCGGGCATGATCGCCGCCCCAGCCGTCACGGCGTGGCCGACGCTCGTGCTGTTGGTCGTCTTCTCCATCGTCGTCGGCCGAGCCGTCGCGGCTGGCGCCGACGTTCCCTGCGCCTGTTTCGGAGGAGGAAGGTCTGGCGGGATTGGCGACAGGCCCGTCTCGGTCTTGGAGCTCGTGCGCAACGCCGGCCTCGCAGGATTGGCCGTGGTGGCCACCGGTGTCGGATCAGGGTCGGCGCTCTGGCCTTCCCCGACGGCGAGCGTCGTTGTCGTTGCCGCTGTGGCCGTCGGAGTCGCGGGCCTCAGTGTTTGGGGTCGGAGGGCACGTAGCGATCACGTGCCGCCGTCACCGCCGCTTCGGCCTCGACACGGCCCTGCCAATCGCTGATCTCGGTGCCCTTGCCCGGTTCGAGGGCCTTGTAGACCTCGAAGAAGTGGGCGATCTCGTCGAGGAGGTGTGGCTGCAGGTCGCTCAGGTCGCGCACGTTCTGCCACCGTGGATCGGTGTGGGGCACCGTCAGCACCTTGGCGTCAGGGCCCGCCTCATCCGACATCCAGAACACGCCGACGGGACGCGCCAACACGTGGCATCCGGGGAACGTCGGCTCGTCGAGGAGCACCATGGCGTCGAGGGGGTCGCCGTCCTCTCCGAGGGTGTGCGGGAAGAAGCCGTAATCGGCGGGGTACATCGTCGCGGTGAAGAGCGTCCGATCGAGCCACAGTTCCCCGGACTCGTGATCGACCTCGTACTTGTTGCGTGATCCCTTCGGGATCTCGACGATGACCTCGACTTCCATCGCCCGACGCTACTGCGCAGCGTTCAGCTTGCGACCCGGTGCAGTTCTTCGAGGGTCGTCCTGCCCGCAGCCGCCTTCAGGAGTCCGTCGCGGATGAGGGTGATCATTCCCTCCTTGACGGCGACAGCCTCGATCTCGGCCGGCGGCGCCCACTCGATGATGGCGTCGGCGACCCGGTCGGTGACGGGCATGACCTCGTGCAGGGCGAACCGACCGAGATAACCCGCGCCTCCACAGGCCTTGCACCCGACGGCCGAGAAGAACTGGCCCTGATGCCGCTGCTGGTCGTCCTCGGTCCAACCCAAGCGAGCGAGCACCTCGGGGCGGATGGCGGCCGGAACCTTGCACTTTTCGCAGAGGCGGCGGGCGAGGCGTTGGGCGACGATGCACTGCAGGGCCGATGTCACCAGGAACGGTTCGACGCCCATCTTCACCAGGCGCGCTGGGGTGGCGGCGGCGCTGCGGGTGTGCAGCGACGAGAGCACCAGGTGGCCGGTGAGGGCGGCGTCGATGGTGAGCCGGGCCGTATCCTGATCGCGGACCTCGCCGACCAAGAGGATGTCGGGGTCGGCTCGCAGAAGCGTGCGCAGCGCCGAGGCAAAGGAGACGCCGGACTTCGACTCGACCTGCACTTGTTTGATGCCTTCGAGTTCGTATTCGACCGGGTCCTCGACGGTGATGATGCTGCGATCGGTGGCGTTGATCGCCTGCAGAGTGGCGTAGAGCGTCGTCGACTTGCCCGACCCGGTCGG
>JBKJLN010000235.1:0-3393 GCA_046596935.1 Acidimicrobiales bacterium | reverse complement strand
GGGTATTCCGCCGCTGAAACCGGCACAGATCTCGGGTTGCCCGGCGAACCCGTCGCCGGTGGTCGGACGAACGGCGGCGATCACGGCCTCGCCCTGCTCGCTCGAGCGGATCGCCCGCGCCACCCCCATGAGGGTGCCGGCCGTTCCCACGCCGGCCACGAACCCGTCGAGGGGTCGCCCGATCGCCGCCAGCAACTCCGGCCCGGTCGTGCGTTCGTGGGCCTCGGCATTGTCCGGGTTGGAGAACTGCCGCGGGAGGAAGACCGCCGCATCGGTCGCGGCCATTTCGTCGGCGATCTGTAGTGCGGCCGCCATGCCACCACCGGCGGGGCTGAGGACGATCTCCCCGCCGAAGCGGCGAATGATCTGCATTCGCTCTCCGCTCACGCCGGAGGGCATCACGGCCACGAAGCGCACGCCCAGGAATGCGCACGCCATGGCGAAGGCGATCGACGTCGAACCGCTCGACGCTTCGACCACGACCGACTCGGGCTGCACATCGCCGCGCTCGATGGCCCGACCGAGGGCGAAGATCACGAAGCGGTCCTTGGTCGATCCGCTCGGTTGGAGATACTCGAGCTTGAGCCACAGCGTGCAGCCGGTCGCCGGGTCGTCGACGGGAACGGTCGGCGTGTTCACCAACAGTGTCCCGAGGAGGGTCGCCCGCTCGAGCAGGCGCGGCGAGGGGACGGCCACAGCCGTAACCGTAGGCTGCACGGGTGCCGACTCCCGCCGGCGATCCTTCGTCTCCCGACGACCTCGCGCCACTTCCGATGGTCGGGCGTCGGTATACGACGACCCGGACCGTGCGACTCGGCGATGCCGGCCTCGACGGAACGCTTCGCCTCGACGCGCTGGCCCGCTTCCTGCAGGACGTGGCCGCCGATGATGCCGCCGAGGTCGGGCTGCGTGCCGCTACCTGGGTGGTACGACGCACCGTCCTCGTGATCGAGGGCCGGCCCTCGTTCGGCGAGCGGATCGAAGTGACGACCTTCTGTGGCGGTCTCGGCAGTCGGTGGGCCGATCGCCGCACGAGTGTCATCGGGCCCGACAGTCGCATCGAGGCGTCGTCGCTGTGGGTCTATCTCGATGCCGACAGCGGCCGCCCTGCGCCGCTGCCGCCTCTCTTCCTCGAAGCGTTTGCCGAAGCCTCGGGAGGGCGAACGGCGTCGAGCCGACTCGTCCTTCCCGCTCCTTCGGTGGACGTGGGAGGAGAGCCGTGGCCGGTCCGCGCCACCGACTTCGACGTGCTCGGCCACGTGAACAACGCCGTGTATTGGGCGATGGTCGAGGACCGACCCGTGCACCGCGGTCGCGTTGATCTCGAGTACCGCAATCCGATCGAACCGGGGATGCCAGTGCGCCTCCTCAGCTCGTCTGACGGCTGCGCCCGGTGGCTCGTCGGCGACACCGGTGTTCACGCCGCCGCTCGCTTGACGTCCGACAGCTAGAGCGAAACGACTGCGCGAGCGACGAACTCTTCGATGGCGACGTTGGCGAGCGCGGAGATGCCGAGGGGGAAGGCGTTGAAGCCGTGCACCGCCTCGGGGTACACCCGCAGCGTGGCGTCGTTGCCCGCCGCTTCCCAGCGAGCAGCCATGAAGAGACTGTCGTCGAGCAGCGGATCGAGGGCGCCGACGCTGAACAGTGCAGGCGGCAGGCCGGCCAAGTCGGCGTAGAGCGGGGACACGTCCGGGTGGCGACGCTCGTCGCCAGACCGACCGGGGAGGAAGCAGTCGTAGAACCAGGCCATGATCGGGGTCGAGAGCACGAGGTTGCGGTCGCCCCACCGCTGTTGGCTCGGCGTCATCGACAGGTCGAAGGCGCCGTAGACGAAGTTGGCACCGACGAAGCGGTCGGTGATCCCGTGGCGATCGCGGAGGCGCAGCAGCGTCACTGCAGCCAGATGTCCGCCTGCGGACTCCCCGCCGATCACCAAGCGCTCGGCGCCGAACTCCTTCACCGCCGATTCCACCAGCCACAGCGCTGCGGCTTCGCAGTCGTCGGGTCCTGCGGGATAGGGATGCTCGGGCGCCAGTCGGTAGTCGACCGACACGACGGCGACGTGAGCTTCGTTGGCGAGGCGCCACAAACCGACGTCTTGTTGGTGGGACGAACCCAGGACCCACCCGCCTCCGTGGATGTGGAGGTAGATACCGCCGACGTCGCCGGGCGGCGTGAACGTGCGCAACCTGATCTCGTGGCCGCCAGGGCCAGGGATGGTGCGGTCGCAACCTTCGGCCACGACCTCCGGCGCCGGGAACGTTCCCCGCCCCTCGGCCCGGGCTCGGCGGGTCACCGCAGGTTCGACGGTGTGTACTGCCGGGGCGTTCGCCAACAGTTGTTCGAGCGCTTCGTTGAAGCGGCGAGCCTCCTCGAGCTGTTCGGCATCGACGGCTACCTGATGCTTGTTGTCGGGCACGCTCGCACGTCCTCTCGTTTCGGATCAGCGGCGACGCTACCGCCGGGCCCCACACGTAGAGTCCCGAGCATGACGACAGCCACCTACCCCGAGCTCGATGGCGTGCGCCACCGCCAGGTGCGCACGAACGGGCTCGATATGCACGTGGCCGAGGCCGGCGAGCCGGGGAGCCCACCGGTGATCCTGTGCCACGGATTCCCCGAGCTCTGGTATTCGTGGCGCCACCAGCTGCCGGCACTTGCCGCCGCCGGCTATTCCGCGGTCGCCCCCGACCAGCGTGGCTACGGCGGCACGCCGGGACCAACGGCCATCGACGAGTACGACATCATCCACTTGACCGACGATCTCGTCGGACTGCTCGACGACCTCGGCCACGAGAAGGCGGTGTTCGTCGGCCATGACTGGGGGGCCATCGTGGTTTGGGCCCTCGCGCAGCTGCACCCTGACCGGGTCTCCGGCGTCGTCGGTATGAGCGTGCCCTTCCAGCCTCGTGGCAGCCAGAGCCTCATCAAGGTGCTCGAAGCGGTGATGGGCGACAACTTCTTTTACATCCTCCATTTCCAGGAGCCGGGCAAAGCCGATGCCGATCTCGGCAAGGATCCGCGCGAAGTGATGCGGCGCTTCCTCGCCCGAGGCAGCATCAGCGAGTCGGGCGAGGGCGGCTTCGGCGGCGGCGAGCTCAAGGCGGCCACGGCGACGTTCTGGGATTGGCTCGCCCCCGTCGACGAGTTGCCGGACTGGCTGTCGCCGGCCGAGCTCGACGTCTTTGCCACCGAGTTCGAGCGCACCGGGTTCACCGGAGGCATCAACTGGTACCGCAACTTCCATCGCAACTGGGAGCTGACCGAGCACCTGACGTCGGTGAAGGTGGAGATGCCGTCGCTGTTCGTCGCCGGCGATCGCGATCCGGTGTTGCAGATGTCGAGCCCCGATGCTCAGGGGGAGTGGCTCACCGATCTTCGCGGCACCGT
>JBKJLN010000162.1:0-9051 GCA_046596935.1 Acidimicrobiales bacterium | reverse complement strand
GCTCCTGGCGCGGGAGGTCGTGGGGATTGGACGCATCGACGACCTCGACTCGGTGGAGGCCGTGATCGGGGCCCTCGATCGGGCGTCGGCCGGCGGCGTGCTCGAGGAGCTGTCCGGCGGCCTTGATGCCCAGCTGGGCAAGAGCTTCGAGGGTGGGGCCGAGCTCTCGGGTGGCCAGTGGCAGAAGCTCGCCCTTGGTCGCTCGATGATGCGCGAGGACCCGCTGCTCCTCCTGCTCGACGAACCGACCGCCGCCCTCGACGCGCCCAGCGAGCATGCGTTGTTCGAGCGCTACGCCGGCGCCGCGCGTCGCGCCGCCACCAGCACCGGAGCGATCACCCTCCTGGTGAGTCATCGCTTCTCGACCGTGCGGATGGCCGACCTCATCCTGGTCGTCGACGGCGCCACCATCGCCGAGGCCGGCGAGCACGCGGCGCTCATCGCCGCCGGGGGCCTGTACGCCGAGCTTTACGAGCTGCAAGCGAGGTCGTATCGGTAGGTTCGAGTCGGAGGCGGGGTAGGAGCGAGGGCCATGGGCTCCCTCTCCGAGACGAACCCGTCGATCTGGGCGGTCACCGCCCCCGACGGACCCACGTACCCGACCTTCGCCGGCGCGCCGGGCGAACCGGTCGATGTCGCCGTTCTCGGTGGGGGCATCGCCGGGCTGAGCACGGCGCTGGCGCTCGCCGAAGCGGGGGCGTCGGTGGTGATCGTCGAGGCCGACCGGATCTGCAGCGGCGTCACCGCGTATACGACGGCCAAGGTCAGCTCGCTCCACGGCCTCACCTACGCCGGCCTCGTCTCCAGCTTCGGCGACGACGTCGCCAAGGCCTACGCGAAGGCGAACCAGGCGGCCATCGCCCAGGTCGGTGTTTGGGTCCAGAAGTACGGCATCGATTGCGACCTGAGCACCCGAGCGGCCTTCGCCTACACGACGTCGGCCGACAAGGTCGCCGACATCGCCGCCGAAGTCGAAGCCGCCCAGCGTCTCGGCCTGCCCGCCAGCTTCACCACCCAGACCGAGTTGCCGTTCGAAGTCAAGGGGGCCATCCGCTTCGAGGGTCAAGCCCAGTTCCACCCGCGCCAGTACTGCCTCGGACTGGCCGCGGCCATCGTCGAGGCCGGGGGGCTCGTCTACGAACAATCGCGGGCGGTCGACGTCGACGGTGGCGACCGCTGCACGGTCCGCTTCGCCGACGGGGCCGAACTGGCGGCTCGCCGCGTCGTGGTGGCTACCCACATCCCGTTCCTCGATCGCGGCGGCTATTTCGCCAAGACCCACCCGACCCGCTCCTACGCATTGGCGGCCCGCTTGGGCGAGGGCTCACCGATCCCCGAGGGGATGTACCTCGGCGTCGATGAGCCCACGCGTAGCATCCGCGCCGCGCTCTCGGATTCGTTGGTGATCCTCGGCGGGGAAGGCCACAAGGTCGGCCAGGACGACGACACCCGCCAGCGCTACGCCGCCCTCGAGGGATGGGCGCGAGAACACTTCGACGTGGCGTCGATCGAGCAGCGGTGGTCGGCGCAGGACTACGCGTCGGTCGACGGGCTTCCCTACGTCGGACGCCAGTCGCCGGGGTCGAGCATCTCGGTGGCCACCGGATTCAAGAAGTGGGGCATGACCAACGGCACCGCTGCGGGGATGATGCTGGCCCTCGAGCTCACCGAACGCCAGAACCCCTGGGCCGGCGCCTTCGATGCTGACCGTCAGGCGCGGCCCCTCACCTCGAAGGACTTCTACAAGGAGAACGCCAACGTCGCCCAGCAGATGGTCGGCGACCGACTGGCCGCGCTCAAGGCCCCGTCGGCCGACTCGTTGCAACCGGGCGAGGCCGGCATCGTGAGCCTCGACGGCGACAAGGTCGCGGCCTACCGCGAAGACGACGGCACGTTGCGAGCGGTGTCGGCTGCCTGCACCCACCTCGGCTGCCTGGTGGCGTTCAACACGGCGGAGAAGAGTTGGGATTGCCCCTGTCACGGTTCGCGCTTCTCCCTCGATGGAGAGGTGCTGCAGGGCCCGGCTACCAAAGACCTCGAACGCAAGACCCCGTAGGATCGTCCAATGCCTCGTCCGATCTGGAGCGGATCCATCAGCTTCGGGCTCGTCAACGTGCCGGTGAAGCTGTTCACGGCGCAGTCGCCCAAGGACGTCCGGTTCAACCAGTTGCACGCCCCCGACAACTCGCGCGTGCGGATGAAGCGGTTCTGCGAAGTCGAGAACATCGAGATCCCGTTCGACGAGATCGTCAAGGGTTACGAGATCGGCCCTGACCAGTACGTGGTGATCGATCCCAAGGAGCTCGAGGAGTTCGATCCGAAGGCGACCCACACCATCGACATCGAGGAGTTCGTCCACCTCGACCAGATCGATCCGATCTACTTCGAACGCGCCTACTACCTCGTTCCCGACGAGCGATCGGCCAAGCCCTACCGGCTCCTGGCCGAAGCGTTGGCCGATAGTGACAAGGTCGCAGTCGCGCGTTTCGTTATGCGGACGAAGCAGTACCTGTGCGCCGTGCGGGTGGTCGATGGCGTGCTCGTGTTGAACACGATGCTCTACGACGACGAAGTCGTTTCGTCGGCCGACCTCGACATGCCAGATGCCAGCGACATCGAGGTGACCGAGCGGGTCTGAAGATGGCGCGCCAGCTCGTCGACTCGCTCACCGTCGACGACTTCGAACCCGAGAAGTTCACCGACGACTATCGCCAGCGAGTCATGGAGCTGATCGAGCAGAAGGCGGCCGGCGAAGTCGTCGTCTCTCGCGTCGCCGAGAGCGAGCCGACGGCCGTGGTCGACCTTCTCGCCGCCCTCGAAGCCTCGGTGGCCGCGGCCAAGGAAGCCAAGCGAGCCAAGGCCGACGCCGAGGCGGGCTGACCGCCGCCGGGCTCGGAAAAAGTCCCGGATTTGTTGACTTTTTGGCGACATCGGGCGTCGCGCCGTGGTACACTACGAACTGATGTTCGATGACCTCGGGTTGGAGATAAAGGGACTGGCGCAACTCGATCCCGACTCACTGACGGATGAGGAACTGAGCGAATCGGTCGTCGAGTTGGCCCGGCTTCGAACATCGCTCGAGGCCGCCGAAGCTCGCGTTGCCGGGGCGTGGGACACGAGGCGGGCGTGGGCCGACGACGGGGCCCGGTCGGGAGCGGCGTGGCTGGCGCGGCGGACACGCGAGCCCAAGGCGCAGTGCGGCGGGCGGCTGTGGTTGCAGCGCGAGCTACGACACCTCCCCCTCGTCGCCGAGGCGTTCTCGGCCGGGGAGATCTCGGTCACCCACGCCCGCCTGCTCGCTCGGGCCCGCAACCCCCGAACGGTGGAGCACCTGACGCGGGACGAGGCCATGCTCGTGCACCACGCGTCGACGCTGACGTTCGCCGCGTTCCATCAGGTGCTCGAGTACTGGCTGTTGCACGCCGATCCCGACGGGGCCGAGGTGTCCGACATCGAACGACGCGCCCGCCGGCGGGTGTCGCTCGACAAGACGATGTCGGGGATGTTCAGCGGGTCGATGCTCTTTGACCCCATCAGTGGAGAGATCGTCGCCAACGAGCTCGAACGGCTCGAACAGCAGCTCTTCGAGGCCGACTCGGCCGAGGCCAAGAGCCGCCTCGGCCGCGAGCCGAAGAGCCACGAGCTGAAGCGCACCGGGGACCAGCGCCGCCACGATGCCCTCGTCGAGATGGCCAAGCGGTCGGCCACGGCACCCGAGCGCGGGAAGGCGCCGCGCCCGCTGTTCCAGGTGCTCCTGGGCAGCGACTCGCTCAGCCACCTGATCCAGTTGGCCGGCGGGCAGGTCCTGCCGCCCGAGGCGCTGCTCCCGTGGATCGCCGAGGCCGACCTTGAGCGCTACCTCTTCGACGGCCGGGGCTCGCGGGTGATCGATGTGTCCTACCGCCGCACCTTCGAAGGAGCCCTACGGGATCTCATCAAGGTTCGCGACCGGCTCTGCTATCACCACTACTGCGACGAGCCCGCCCACCGCTGCCAAATCGACCACATCGAGCCCTGGAGCGCCGGCGGCATCACCAGCCAGGACAACGGGCGCCTCGCCTGCGGGTTCCACAACCGTCTCCGGCACCGGCGACGACCACCACCGCCGTCCTGAACGGCGGCGGGGGTCGAATCAGAGGTCATACATCCTGAGGTGCGTCGTTCCATCGAGGACGCGCCGTAGTCCGGCCCAACCTGGGTGCGGGTCGTCGCCGAACTCGGGTTCGTGGCCGAGGGCGCGCCAGTACGCGTCGAAGTGGAGTTGCACGAGCTGCCACTGCACCTCGTAGACCTCGAGGCGCTCGCGTAGGTGCGGGCCTTCGAACAGCTGGTGATAGCCCTCCCGTACGTGATCGACGAGAGGGAGGACGTCGCCGGGCTCGAGGACCGTTGTCGCCCCGGGCCGCTCGGGGAACTCGTGGGCCGCCGCGCACCAGCGCAGGAGCATGTCGAGGTCGACATCGGCCGGCGCCGAGTGGGCGCCTTCCCAGTCGAGGATCCCGCTCAACCGGTCGCCATCGACGAGGAGGTTGTGGCCGTGGACGTCGGCGTGCACGAAGACGTGTGCGTCCCCGTGGAACAGCGGGAGCCTTTCCGCGAGCAAGGCATCCACCTCATCGAGCATCGCGGCGTCGGCATCCAACCGAGCGCGCGCCCCCTGGATCATCGGCGGCGTCACGGCGACCGGCGGCCGGTAGGCGTTGTGGAAGTTCGCCGGTTCTTGCGCGTCCACCCACCACCCCGGCGCAAGGTCGATGTCCGACCCGTGCAGGGCCCGCAGTGACGCTCCCAGCTGTCGTCCGATCGATCGGCGCGCGTCCGCGTCGAGTGACGGCCACGCTTCTGCCAGCGTCAGGCCGGCGAGGCGACGAGTGACGATCCACTCTCCGGAAACGTCGCCACGGCTGCTGGTCGCCAGCACCTCCGGCAACGGGAGGCCGACGCCCCGCAATGCCTGTTCGACCCGCGCTTCGTGGGCGAACGATCCCCTCAGCCGCCCATTGCTGATCCGGACGACGACGACCGATCCAAGCCAGGCCTGGTTCGACCAGCCGTGGCGCGCGGTGAGCGGCTGCGTCGGATCGAGCCCGGCCTGCTGCAGAAGGTCTCGAGCCAGACTGTCGTCTTCGTCCACCGGCGCATCTTCGTCGGAGACTGCGCATTCGGGTAGGAACTCGCCATGAGCGTCGTGGACATCGATGGGCACCAGCTGAAGCTGTCGAACCTCGACAAGGTGCTGTACCCGGCCGACGGGTTCACCAAGGGCCAGATGATCGATTACTACGCCCGGGTGGCGCCGGTCGCCGTCCCCCATTACGACGGTCGGCCGATGACGCTGAAGCGGTATCCGAACGGCGTCGACGACAAGTTCTTCTTCGAGAAGAACTCGCCCAAGCACCGGCCAGACTGGGTCACGACGGCACCGACCTGGAGCCGCCACTCGAAACGCACCATCGACTTCACGGTGATCGACAGCCAGGCCACCCTCGTGTGGACGGCGAACCTGGCGGCCATCGAGCTCCATCCGTCGCTCTCGTTGGCCTCCAAACCGGAACAGCCGACGATGGTGGTGTTCGACCTCGACCCCGGCGCACCCGCCGACATCCGCCAGTGTTGCGAGGTCGCCCTCCACCTGCGCGAACTCTTCGATCATCTCGGACTCGATGCGTTCCCCAAGACGTCAGGGTCGAAGGGCCTGCAGATCTACGTGCCGCTGAACACCGCAGTGACCTACGACGAACCCAACGGAGGGACGAAAGCGTTCGCACTGGCGGTGGCGCAATTGCTCGAGCGGCAGCATCCCGACCTCGTGGTGTCGAACATGGCCAAGGACCTCCGGGTGGGGAAGATCCTGGTCGACTGGAGCCAGAACGACGAGAGCAAGACGACCTCGGGCGTCTACTCCCTGCGGGCGCGGGAGCATCCCACCGTGTCGACGCCCGTCACCTGGGACGAGGTCGAGGCGGCCGACCCCGACCGGCTGCGCTTCACCGCTCCCGAAGTGCTCGACCGCATCGAGCGCTTGGGCGACCTCTTCCTCCCCACCCTCGAACTCGAGCAGACGCTGCCGAAGCTCGGCTGAGGTGCGAGGTGCAGTCAAGTAGGAGGTCGGGAAGGTCGATGATGGAGGAGTGAGCCGACCGGCGTCCCTCGAAGCTGCGGCGCGCCCGGTGGCGCTCGATGCCATCACCGAGATCGCGGGCGCCCTCGCCGCCAATCTCTCCCAGGTCATCCGCGGCAAGCCCGAAGCCCTCCGGCTGTCACTGGTGGCCCTCCTCGCCGGCCATCACCTGTTGCTCGAAGACGTTCCCGGCGTCGGCAAGACGATGCTGGCCAAGGCGTTGGCCCGTTCGCTGGGCGGGACGTTCCGGCGGGTGCAGGGCACGCCCGATCTTCTGCCCGCCGAAGTCACCGGCGTGTCGGTCTTCCACAAGGCGACCGAGGAGTGGGAGTTCCGGCCGGGACCGCTCTTCGCCAATGTGGTGCTCGTCGACGAGATCAACCGGGCCACACCTCGGACCCAGTCGGCGCTGCTCGAAGCGATGGAAGAACGCCAGGTCACCGTCGACGGCCAGACCTGGAAGCTCCCCGATCCGTTCTTCGTGGTGGCGACCCAGAACCCGGTCGAGCACGCCGGAACGTTCCCCCTGGTCGAGGGTCAACGCGACCGCTTCGGTCTCGTCGTCGAGCTCGGGCACCCCCACCGCACGGCCGAGCGCGAGTTGTTGCTGGGCGCAGGCGGAGCCGGATCGTTGGAGTCGGTCATTCCCGTCTGTGATCCCGAGTCCCTCGGCGCCGCCATTGCTGCCGTCCGCACCGTCCACTGCGCGCCGGCAATCGCCGACTACGTCATCGACCTGTGCACGGCGACGAGGGAACACCCCGAGGTGGTGCTCGGCGCCAGTGCGCGGGCCAGCCTCGCCCTCTTGCACGCAGCGAAGGCCTACGGCGCATTGGCGGGCCGCGACTTCGTGAACACCGACGATGTCCAGGCCGTCGCCGTCGCCAGCCTCGCCCACCGCCTGATGCTCGCCGGCGGAACCGACCTTCCGGCGGCGACGGCGCTGTTGCGGCGTTTGGTCGACTCGGTCCCCGTGCCCCGCGCCTGACGATGGGCAATGGCTGGCCCGTTCCGGCCAACGTCTCGCGCCCGGCCCTCTCCCTAGCGGCCGTGGCTCTTGCGCTCTTCGGCATCGCCCGCACCACCGGATCCGGCTGGTTGATCGTGATCCTCACGGGCATCGGGAGCGTGGTTGCACTCGCAGCCGTGCTTCCTCCGTTCGGTCTGCGGCGACTCGACGTGGATGTGCGGGCGCCCCGCGACGGAACGGTTGGCCGCACCTGTGAGTTGACCGTTGATGTGCTCGGAGGGAATGGGCGTCCGGTGAAGCTTCGGGTGCATGGATTCACGGCGCCCTGGACGGGCGTCCTCACGCCGGCGACCGGTCAGTTGGCCGTCGTTCCATCGAAGCGGGGCGTGGTCGAGTCGGTGCGGGTCGAGCTTCGATCCGCGGCTCCGTTCGGCCTGGTGTGGTGGAAGCGCACGGTGGTGGTCGACCTGGCTCGTCCGCTCGAGATCGGCCCTTCGCCGACGACGGAGTCGCTCGATGCTCCGACGGGTCGTGACGACAGTGGGAGAGAAGAGGGCCGCGTCACCACGGCGATGGCCGACACAGTGCGCACGGTGCGCGAGTACGCCGCCGGCGACCCGATCAAGCTGATCCATTGGGCGGCGACGGCTCGTGCCGGCGAGCTGATGACGAAGGAGCTCGAGTCGCCCGTGGTGCCGGCGCTCTGCATCGCTCTGGATCTACGGGGCGGAGCCGACGATGCCGTCGAAGCGGCGGCGTCGAGAGCGGCGGGGCTGGCTCTCGATGGGCTGGCCGCCGGCATCCCGGTGTTGCTTCTGACGGCGGAGAAGGCCGGTCCCCGCAGCGGCCCGGTGACGACCCCGGGCGAGGCGAACCGTCGGTTGGCGCGGGCTGTGCCCGGTCCGCTGCCACAGCCGCCGAGGGGCGCGGCACCGGTCGTGGTGTCGGCGAGATGAGCGCGCTCGCCGCCATCAAACGGGCCAACGCCAAGCACGATCCGGAGGAGTCGATCGCACTGCGGGTAGCGGTTCTCGTCGCCGTGTTGGCGGCGTCGATCGCCACCACATCACAGGGCGTTGGTGGGCCGGTGTTGCGCATCGCCGTGACGTTCGGAATCGTCGGCGGGTACATCTACTCCCACTGGGCCCGCCACCGCGACGGCTACCTCCTCAAGGCCGGGTTGGCCATCGGCGTGTTGCTGGCGTTTGCGTCGTTCCTCTCCGCCGCCAGTGGTCTCTCGGCCGGCGCCATCAACGAGGTGCAGGTCCCGTTGGCGGAACTGTTCCTCTGGGTGCAGTTCTTCCACTCCCTCGACGTACCAGCGCGTCGCGACCTGCTGTTCTCACTGTTGTCCTCGCTTGTCCTGGTCGCCGTCGCCGGCGTGCTCTCGATCTCGGCCTCGCTCGGACCGAGCCTGATCGTGTGGGGGATGGCGACGCTCGTCGGCCTCGTCCTCGCCCATCGCTCGGAGGTGCAATCGCTGCCGTCGTTGCGGGGAGCAACGGCGACCGATGGCTCGCCGTCGAGGCCGCCGGCGCGTCGTCGATGGGTCGCCGTACGACCGTTGATCGGGGTCGTCGCCCTCGTGGGTGTGCTCGGGGCCGCCGTGTTCCTCGTCGTGCCTGCCGCGGGCGCCGGCAAGGCTGTGGCCTTCCCCGCCCGCCTCCCCAACGCAATTCCGATACCCGACAGCGGGCGCGGTCTCGGTGGGCTGGCCAACCCCTCCCTCGGCGGCGGTGACCCTGCAGGCGATGGGAAGAAGTCGTCGACCGGGAACAAGAACAAGGCGACGTCCGGGTATTTCGGGTTCTCCGATCGCCTCGACACGAGTCTGCGGGGACGTCCGGATGAGACCCTCGTGATGCGGGTGAAGGCGGCCCGCCCGGATTTCTGGCGGGGCCAGTCGTTCGACCGATGGGACGGACGGGAGTGGCGCCAGAGCGATACCAAGCCGGTGCCG
>JBKJLN010000121.1:0-3008 GCA_046596935.1 Acidimicrobiales bacterium | reverse complement strand
CCGCCGCCGCCCAATCGAACGTCGGCATCTACGGCACCGGCCAGGCCTACGAGCAGCTGCTCCTGCGCATGCGGGCCCACGCGTTACCTGAAAGTCGTCACTACGCCGACATGATGCTCACCGAATTGCGCAAGGTCATCCCGAGCTTCCGCGTCAGAGTCGACCGGGCCGATCGAGGCGGGGCGTGGTCGGATTACTTCGAGACCAATCGTCACGCCATGGAGGGCATCACCGCCACCTTGCTGGCCGACGAGACGGCCGAGGAGCGGCCCATCGTGACGCTTCTCGACTTCGATCCCGACGGCGAGGACAAGGTCGTCGCCGCCATGCTCTATCCCTACTCCCACCTGCCCGAGGACTCGATCCTTCGGCGGGTGCAGGCGATGACGGGCGACGAGAAGGTTTCGGTGGTGCGGGCCTACGCCGGCGATCGCTCCAACCGCCGGCACAAGCCGGGTCGCGCCCTGGAGCGGACGATGTACCGCTTCGACGTTCTCTCCGACTACGGCGCCTTCCGCGATCTCCAACGGCACCGCATGCTCACGATCGAGTGGCAGTCGCTCTCGCCCCGTCATGGCTACTCGCTGCCCGAGGCGGTGGTCGAGGCGGGCGCCGGCGACCGGTTCGCGGAAACGATGGACCGCTCGGCTGCACTCCATGACGCCATCGACGCCCAGTTCGGCCCCGCTCAGGCGGGGTACGGCGTCGCTCTGGCGTACCGGATCCGCTACGTGATGGAGATGAACGCCCGGGCGGCGATGCACCTGATCGAGCTCCGATCCGGGCCGCAGGGGCATCCGGAGTACCGCCGCGTCGCCCAGGAGATGCATCGCCTGATCGCCACGCAAGCCGGCCATCGGGCGGTTGCCGAACTCATGCGCTACGTCGACTACGGCACCTACGACCTCGAACGCCTCGACGCCGAGCGTCGCGCCGAAGCCAAGAGATCGGCCCGCTGAAGGCACCTTCTGCCTCTGTTCGCTCAAGCGCGCGCCGAGAATGGCGATGTTGTTTCTGTGCGTAGTGTTGACAATGAGGTTTTGAGGACTACAGTGGGCTCGGGCGGAGAGGGGAGACCTCTCATGAGAAGCGCGCGCCTGCTCGCCATTGTCCTGTTGTTCGGAATCGCCGGCTCGGCCGCTTCCTCGTCGTACACCCTGAAGCGAGGAGACTCCCTCGGTCGGGTGGCGGCGAAGTTCAAGATCCCGCTGGACGCCTTGACCTCGGCCAACAACATCGCCAACGCCAACAAGGTTCGCGAGGGACTGACACTGACCGTGCCCGACCGCAAGGCCGCCCTCGTCGCCGTGGCCAAGCCGATCTCGACGCAGGTCGAGCCACCTCCCGCCGATGGATCCAAGGTGTACGAGGTGCAGGGGGGCGACACCCTCTCGGGCATCGCCAAGCGGTTCAACACCTCGGTGGCCGACATCGTCGGACGGAATGGGTTGAGCGATGCCACGGCCGTCATTCGCGAAGGTCGTCAGCTCAAGTTGGTCGAGACGGCCGTCGTGCCCCCGCCCGAGGGCCCCCTCTGCCCCGTGCAGGGCGCGGACAAGTTCTCCTTCTCCAACAGCTTCGGAGCACCCCGTGAAGGGTCCCGGGCCCATGCGGGCAACGACATCTTCGCCAAGCGGGGAACTCCGGTGCTGGCCTCGGCGGCAGGGACCATCCGAACCTCCCACGGCACCAAGGTCGGCATTGGTTACTACCTCGACAGCGATGGCGGGACGACCTTCTACGGCGCCCACATGGACAGCCTCCGTGTCGGAGAGGGCGCTCGAGTCGAGCGAGGCGATGTCATCGGTGCCGTCGGCACCACCGGCAACGCCCTAGGCACCCCGGCCCACCTGCATTTCGAGGTCAAGCCCGACGGAAAGAACTCGATCGATCCGTACCCATTGCTGCGGGTTTGGTGCCGCTAGTTCCACACCGGGACCCTGTCAACCCTCGACCAATGGTCGAGCATGAATTTGCGTAGTGCCTGACCAGCGTCGACGCGCGTCGAAGCTGGTCAGGCGTTTTTTTCGCGACGTCGCCGCAGTTGACGAGATGGCGCTGGGTGCGCATAACTGTGGAGACCTCGAGCCGATTCGTCGGAGCAAGGCGGTGCGGACGAGGCGACCGCAGGGCAGGGGGGCCCGGGAGTCCAAGTAGACAACGTCCATCCAACGACCGGCTCTCTTCGGAGGGCGGGCGGCGGCCGGACGGTACCAACGGACGACCGGGCTCCTGCACTGCGCCTCGCCCACGTGCTGACGTCGAACGGTTGGGGCCCAGGTGCGGGTAGAGTCCGCCCGCCCGACCCCCTGAAGGACTGCGTTCATGGCTGAAGAGATCGACGACGAACCGATCGAAGACGATGTCGAAGAACCCGAGGACCTCGACGACGACGACCTCGAGGATCTGGGCGACGACGACCTCATCGACGACGATGCCCTGGTCGTCGATGACGACGCCATCATCGACGTCGATGACGACGACGCCATCGAGGTTCCTGTTGCCTCGCCTGCGGCCGTCGCCGATGGCGAAGACGATGACGACGACGATGACGACGACCTCGAGCCCGATGAGGTCGAAGCCAGCCTCGACGAGATCCTGAAGGAGCGCCTGGTCGTCGTCGAGGAAGACGAGGACGAGGACGAGGAGACGCCCGACACCGACGACCGGGCCGACGCCACCACCAAGGTCCTTCCCAAGCAGCCCGATGAGTTCGTGTGCCAGTCCTGCTTCTTGGTGAAGCACCCGAGCCAGCTCTCTGACGCCAAGCGGCAGCTCTGCCGCGACTGCGTCTGATCGCCATGGCTGATTCCACCAACGATGACAAGAAGAGCCCGGTCGACGCCGCCGTCGAAATGTTCGTGTTCGCGCCGCTCGGTCTGGCCCTGACGGTGCGCGAGAACCTTCCCGACCTCGTGGCCAAAGGCCGCCAGCAGCTCACGGGCCAGGTGGCGATGGCCAAGATGATCGGCCAGTTCGCCGTGAAGGAGGGCGACAAAGAGCTGCGG
>JBKJLN010000118.1:0-4033 GCA_046596935.1 Acidimicrobiales bacterium | reverse complement strand
TTTGCGACCGTCGAGCAGGTTGGTGGTGAAGAGCGGGATCGCCTTCTCCGGGAACTGGAAGGGCCCGAAGTTGTTGGTGCAGCGGGTCACCGTGACCGGCAGTCCGTACGTGTGGTGATACGAGAGGGCGATGAGGTCTGAACCCGCTTTGGAGGCCGAATACGGCGACCGTGGCTCGAGCGGATCGTCCTCCTTCGACGAGCCGGTCTCCACCGATCCATAGACCTCATCCGTGCCGATGTGAACGACTCGCGCCATGTCGAGTCGTCGGGCCGTGTCCATCACGATGTTGGTACCGAAGCAATTCGTGTTGATGAAGTCGTCGGGCCCGGCGATCGATCGGTCGACGTGGCTCTCGGCCGCAAAATGGACGACGGCGTCATGCCCGGCCATCGCATCCTCGAGCGTCCCGGGGTCACAGATGTTCCCCTTGACGAAGCGGTACCTCGGCGAGTCGTCGACGTCCTTCAGCGTGGAAAGGTTGCCGGCATACGTGAGGGCGTCGTAAACGGTGACCTCGTCGTCGCTGTTGGCCAGCACGTGGCGTACGTAGTTCGACCCGATGAATCCGGCCCCGCCGGTGACGAACAGTCGCATATGCCCGACGAGGTTACTTGGAGCGACCCTTCACCCCACGGGGCTCCCGAGGCGACCCGTCGGTGGCCAGCTTGACGATGTACTGCCCGTACGGCGACTTCCCGAGCTGCTCGCCGAGGCGGTGGAGCTCCTCGCGCTCGATGTAACCCATACGCCAGGCGATCTCCTCGAGGCAGGCGATCTGCTCGCCTTGCCGGTGTTCGAGCACCTGCACGAACGTCGACGCCTCCAGGAGGCTGTCGTGGGTACCGGTGTCGAGCCACGCCATCCCGCGGCCGAGCTCGACCATGCGGGCCTTTCCGGAACGGATGTAGTGGTTGTTGACGTCGGTGATCTCCAGCTCGCCGCGAGGCGACGGCGTCAGGTCGCGGGCGATCTGCACAACGGTGTTGTCGTAGAAGTACAACCCGGTCACGGCGATGTTCGATCGGGGCTTGTCCGGCTTCTCCTCGATCGAAATCACGTTGCCGTCACCATCGACCTCGGCCACGCCATAGCGCTCGGGATCTTTCACGCCGTAGCCGAACAGCACGCAACCGCTCGTGAGCTCAGCGGCGTCGAGCAGCAGTTCCTGCAGGCCGTGACCGTGGAAGATGTTGTCGCCGAGAACGAGGCAGCAGGTGTCTTCGCCGACGAAGTCTGCGCCGATCACGAACGCCTCGGCCAGGCCGTTGGGCTCGGGCTGCACGGCATAGCTGAGGTTGATTCCCAGCCTCGAACCATCGCCGAGGAGACGCTCGAACTGCGGGAGATCGTGCGGTGTCGAGATGACCAGCACGTCCCGGATGCCGGCCAGCATCAGCACCGACAGCGGGAAGTACACCATCGGCTTGTCGTACACAGGAAGGAGCTGCTTCGAGATACCGAGGGTCACCGGATGCAACCGCGTCCCGCTCCCCCCAGCCAACACGATCCCCTTCACGAGCCCTCTCCTTCCAAATTCATCAACACTGGGGGCCGGGGGCCGGCGGGACGGTTTCCTTGGGTCCGGGCTTTGCGGGTGCCGTTGTGGGTGCCGTCACGGTGGTGGGTGTAGCGGTGGCGCCGACGACGCCGCCGAAGTTGCCACCGGTGATGACGACGACGTCGATCGAGCGAAGTGTCGGATCCTCTTCCAACTTGGTTCCGCCCTGGATCTTCGACTGCACGACCTTGGCCTTGTCGAGTTGGCCGGGTGCGTAGGCGATCACCGAATCGGTATAGCGAGAGCTGTTGGCGGGGCCGAGTCCCGCGACGTTGAAGCCGACCTCGCGCAACGCCGCGCCGGTCTCCCGCGCCTGGCCTTCAGCGCCTGAACCGTTGAGCACCCGCAACCGGATGTTGCCCGGAGGAATGGCGGGCACGTCGGTCGGTTGCCCCACGGGTGTAGGTGGCGGCGTCCGCGCCAGGAAGGTGTCGACGACGGCCTGGGATTCCGGCTGCTTGAGACGCAATACGGCGGCGCCACCGATGTTGGCCGGTACGACCTGCACGGTCAGCATCTGGACGGTGTTGGGATCGAGCGAGCGGAATCGCCTGGCCAGCGACGCGATCTTGCCCGCATCGAAGCCACTGTCGATCTGCACGTTCTTGATCCCGGTGCTGACCAGCCGGTTGATGGCGAGCAGGTTGAGTCCGCGTGCCTTCTCGTTCGCCTTCTTCAGGACCCGGCGGACGAAGTCCTGCTGGCGCTGAATCCGCCCGAGGTCTCCCGTCGGATCGGAGCGCCACTTGCCGTTCTCGAAGTATTCGTACTGGCGGCTGCGCACGTACGCCAACGCTTGATCTCCGGTGAGCGTCACGCAGCCCGGGTTGGGGATGTCGAGGCCGGTGACCTTGTCCCGGGCGCGAGCCGGGCTGTAGATCTGGACGCCCCCGACAGCCCCGACGATGCCGCGGAAGCCGTTGAAGTCGACCTGGACGTAGTGATCGATGGGGATCCCGAAGACGTCACTGACCGTCTGGATCAAACGCTCGGGTCCTGCCTCGAAGGCGGTGTTGATCCGGTCGCTACGAGTCGTCCCGGCGATGGGAACGTAGAGGTCGCGGGGCAGCGAGAGCATCGACGCCTGCTCCTGCTTCGGGTCGACCCGGAGGATGATGATGGTGTCGCTGCGCTGTCCCTTGACCTCTTTGGTGCCGCCGAAGTTGTCATTGCCCGCTTGATCGATCCCCTCGCGGGTGTCCGAGCCGACGACGAGCACGTTCATCGGTTCGCCAGGCGGCGGGTCGGCCTCGTCGCCGCCACCGCGGAGCACTCCTGCGAGGTCCTTGTACGTGCGGATCTGTCCGTACTTCCAGCGCACGTAGCCGTAGCCGCCTGCGGTGGTGAGCACACAGATGGCGACGAAAACGTTGGCGACGATGAGGAGGCGCCGCGGCCAACGACGGTGGCGCGGATGCGCCACCTCCTCCTTGGGGGCGACCACGGTGCAAACCTACTTTGTCTTGATTGTCGTTCCGGGACGCGGTCGGGGCGGTCAGACGACGGGGAGGCCGAGGTCGCGACTGATGACGAGGCGCTGGATCTCGCTGGTGCCCTCGCCGATCTCGAGGATCTTGGAATCACGATAAAAGCGACTGACCGGGGTCTCGTCCATGAACCCATAACCGCCGAAGATCTGCGTGGCCTCGCGGGTTGCGGTCACCGCCGCCTCGGTGGCGTAGAGCTTGGCGATGGCCGCCTCCCGCTTGAACGGCCGACCGACATCCTTGAGCCACGCTGCCTTGTAGGTGAGCAGACGGGCGTTCTCACACAGCACCGCCAGATCAGCGCACTTGAAGGCCACGGCCTGGTTGGTGCCGATGGGCCGACCGAACGCATGACGATCCTTGGCGTACTGCACGCTGTGCTCGAGGCACGCCTGCAGCGTTCCGACGGCGAGGGCGGCGATGGCGATGCGCCCTTCGTCGAGGATGGCGAGAAACTGGCGGAAGCCGTTGCCTCGAACACCGAGGAGGTGCTCTTCCGGTACGCGGCAATCCGTGAAGGTCAACCCGTGCGTGTCGGAGGCATGCCAGCCCATCTTCCGGTAGGGCGGCTGCACCTCGAACCCTGGGGTTCCTGCGGGGATGACGATGGCGCTGATCTCCGGGGCTTGGCCACCGCTCGTCGTCCGCACGCCCGTCCTAGCCGTGACGGTGACGAGCGACGTGATGTCCGTCCCCGAGTTCGTGATGAACGCCTTCTCGCCGTTGACCACCCACTGGCTCGCGGCCGCGTCGAGGTCGGCCTTCGTCCGGGTACCGCCGGCGTCACTGCCGGCTTCGGGTTCGGTCAATCCGAACCCGCCGAGGGCCCGACCGGCGACGAGATCGGGGAGCCAGCGCTGCTTCTGATCCTCGGTGCCGAATTGGAAGATGGGATTGGCCCCGAGGCCGACGCCGGCTTCGAGGGTGATGGCGAGTGACTGGTCGACACGAGCGATCTCCTCGATGGCGAGGCAAAGGGTCGTGA
>JBKJLN010000057.1:0-4408 GCA_046596935.1 Acidimicrobiales bacterium | reverse complement strand
ATCGACGGGTCGTCGGAACCGAAGTAGAAGTACTCGAGCTCGGGGGCGGCGAAGAAGGTGAAGCCCCGGCTGTGGGCGCGCTCGAGTGCCCGTCGAAGGACGTGGCGGGGGTCGCCCTCGAAGGGGGTGCCGTCGAGGTTCTTCACGTCGCAGAAGACGCGAGCGACCGCGGTCTCGCCAACGCGCCACGGGAGGAGCTGGAACGTGGTGGGGTCGGGCTTGGCGAGCACGTCCGACTCCTGCACGCGGCTGAACCCGTCGATGGCCGAGCCGTCGAAGGTCATTCCTTCTTCGAGGGCGTTCTCGAGCTCGGCGGGGGTGATGCTGAAGCCACGACGGATACCGAGCACGTCGGTGAACCACAGCTGGATGTAGCGGATGCCCCGCTCCTCGACCGAGCGGAGGACATAGTCCTGGGGACGTTGCATGCGAACTCCTAAGAAACGTTGTCCTGGCACTGTGACAGCCCTTTCGAGACGATCCGGGGGTGTAACAGAGCGTTCACACAACAGGAATGGGCGGGAAACGTGACGGTCGGTACGGTCTCCCCCTATGGCATACAAGGCTGAATACATCTGGATCGACGGGACCGAGCCGACGCCCCTCCTGCGCTCGAAGACGAAGATCGTCGAGGACGGCAAGGACGGGGGCATCTGGGGCTTCGACGGCTCGAGCACGAACCAGGCGCCCGGCAAGGCCAGCGACTGCGTGCTGAACCCGGTGGCGACGTTCGATGATCCGATCCGGGGCGGCAACGACAAGCTCGTCATGTGCGAGGTCCTCCTGACCGACATGACTCCGCACCCGACCAACACCCGGGCGGCCCTCGCCGTGGTTGCCGAGAAGTTCAAGGACCAGGAGCCGATCTTCGGCATCGAGCAGGAGTACACCCTCTTCAAGGGCAGCCGCCCCCTCGGCTTCCCGGACGCAGGCGGCTACCCCGGCCCGCAGGGTCCGTACTACTGCGGCGTCGGCCAGGACGACATCTACGGCCGCCCGCTCGTCGAGGCTCACCTCGACGCCTGCCTCAAGGCCGGCATCTCGCTGTCGGGCATCAACGCCGAGGTCATGCCCGGCCAGTGGGAGTTCCAGGTCGGCCCGATCGGCCCCCTCGACGTCTCCGACCAGATGTGGGTGGCTCGGTGGCTGCTGCACCGCCTCGGCGAGGAATTCGGCGTTTCCGTCACCCTCGACCCGAAGCCCGTTCGCGGCGACTGGAACGGCGCCGGCGCTCACACCAACTTCTCCACCAAGGCGATGCGCGAGTCCTATGACCCGGTCGTGGCGGCGTGCGAGGCCCTCGGCAAGAACGTCGAGGAGCACGTGCACAACTACGGCGCCGGCATCGAGCACCGCCTCACCGGTCTGCACGAGACCGCACCCTGGAACGAGTTCTCCTACGGCGTGTCCGACCGCGGCGCTTCCATCCGCATTCCGTGGCAGGTCGAGAAGGACGGCAAGGGCTATCTCGAGGATCGTCGCCCCAACGCCAACTGCGACCCCTACGTCGTGACCCGCCTCATCACCAACACCTGCTGCTCGGCGCTCGCCAGCAGCTGACCCTCCTCCCACCCCACTCCTCGACGTCTGGAGGCAATACCTGCCGGAATACGGCAGCTATTGCCTCCAGATTCGCGTCCGGGATCGGGGAGCATCCGCGGAAGCGCCGACGTTTTCCGGAACACTGGACGACAAGTCCACCAAGGAGATCACCGATCACATGAACCGTCGCGAACTCGTCAACGCGGTCGCCGCCCACACCGGCATGGAGCCGAAGCAGGTCGACGCCACCCTCAAGGGCGTCACCGACGTCCTCACCGCCGCCGTCTCCAAGGGTGAAACCGTGGCCATCAGCGGCTTCGCCAAGTTTGCCAAGGTCTCCCGTCCGGCGCGCATGGGCCGCAACCCCGCGACCGGCGAGGCCATCAAGATCAAGGCGTCGACCAAGCCCCGCGTCACGATGCTCAAGGCGTTCAAGGACGCGGTGATGACGCCGAGCCTGGCTCCGAAGCTGGCCCCGGGCGTGCTCGGCGGTTCCTCGACGGCGGCCAAGAAGACCACGACGGCGTCGAAGGCCCCGGCCAAGAAGGCCACGACCAAGGCCCCGGCCAAGAAGGCAGCTGCGCCCGCTCGCAAGGCGGCCGCTCCGGCAAAGAAGACGGCGGCCACGAAGTCCCCGGCCAAGAAGGCCCCGGCAGCCAAGAAGCGCTAACTGGGACTCGCTTTCGAACTGTTCTGCCGGCCCGGCGGGCCACGACCGTTCGAAAGCGCATCAGAAGTAGGGCGATCGGGCCGCTCCCTGGCGTGGGGCGGCCCGCATCGCGTTGTTGTTTGGCCTCGCTCTGCGTCGCTGGCGCTCCTTGCCGCTCGACTGGGCCTGCTCTCCACCGGAAAAGTTCGCGACGAGGTTGCCCTGCCTATGAGGAGAGCGGGCCAACGCCTTTGAACGAGAAGGCAGCCTCGTCGCGAACTTCTTCGGTTGGCTGGCGCTCCCGACGGCCCGGCGCTGTTCGGCCTCGCTCTGCGTCGCTGGCGCTCCCTGCCGATCCCAGCGGCCCGTAGCCTCGGCTGATGGCCGTCTGGATCACGAAGCTCGACCCTCCTCCCGGCGACGGGCTTCGGCTCGCCGTCAAGGACGCCATTGACGTGGAGGGCGTCCCGACCACCGTCGGATGTGCAGCGATCGCCGACGTCGCCGAGCCGGCGACCACCGATGCCGCCTGTGTCGCAACGGCGCGTGCGCAAGGTGCGCGGATCGTCGGCAAGGCCAACCTCCACGAGTTGTGCTTCGGAACGCATGGCGGCAATCAGTGGTACGGCAATCCCGTCAACCCGGTGGCCCCCGATCGATTGGTGGGCGGGTCGTCAAGTGGCTCGGCCGTCGCCGTCGCCACCGACGAGGCTGATGTCGCCTATGGCACCGACACCGGTGGGTCAGTGCGGCTCCCGGCCGCGTGTTGCGGCATCGTCGGCCTCAAGACCACCTTCGGGCGCGTCTTCACCCAGGGGGTGTGGCCGCTGTCCCCGAGCCTCGACACCGATGGGGCCAACGGTCGCGACGTCGCCGGCGTGGTCGCCGGTATGGGCTTGCTCGAGCCGGGCTTCGACGCCACGTCTTCGCCGGCGGCCAAAGCAATCGGACGGATCCGCCGGCCCGGCGTCGATCCCGCGCTCGACGCCGCCATCGACCGGCTGCTGGCCGAAGCTGAATTCGACGTCGTCGACATCGACCTTCCCGGATGGGACGCCACCGGGATGCCCTTTCACGTTGTGTTGCTGCACGAGGCCTGGATTGCGGATCGCGGGCTCTACGAGCGGGCTCCAGAGCGCATCAGCGAAGAGTCGAGGACGCGCCTCGAGATCGGCAAGGGCATCGACCCGGCGCAGTTGCCTTTGGGCCACGAAGCGCAGGCGGCTTGGCGCGACGAAGTCACGGCGATGTTCGAACGGGTCGAAGCTTTCGTGATGCCGACGATGTACGGCCAGCCGCCGGCGCTCGACGCCGACGGCGTCGTCAACGCCCTCGTCTACCCGTGGAACGTGGCCGGCGTCCCCGCGATTGCACTGCCTCTCGCCGTCGAGGGTTGGCCCATGCCCGGCAGCGTGCAGATCATCGGACCCCACGACGGCGAGGAGCGGCTGTGCTCGACCGCACTCGTCGTGGAGCGCGCCGCAGGTGCGGGCCTACGCTGAACCATGTCCAGGATCCGGATCGCGGCCTGCCAGATCAACACCAAGGTCGGCGATCTCGAAGGCAACGCCGCAGCCATCCTCGCCGGCCTCGAAGTGGCGGAGGACGCCGGCGCCGACGTCGCCCTCTTCCCTGAACTCGCCGTCACCGGCTACCCGCCCGAAGACCTGTTGCTGAAGCCGGGGTTCGTCGGCGACAACCTCGAGGTGTTGCAGCGCATCGCCGGCCGCACCGGTCGGTGCGCCGCCGTGTTCGGGTTCGCCGACTTCGGGCTCGATCTCTACAACGCGGCCGCAGTGTGCGCCGGCGGCGAGGTCAAGGGCGTCTATCGGAAACGGCTGCTTCCGAACTACGCCGTGTTCGACGAGCAGCGCTACTTCAGTCCCGGCGGGGCGCCGCTCCAGCTGTTCCTGATCGGCGGGGTCTGCTGCGGCGTGTCGGTGTGCGAGGACGCCTGGGCGCCGGCCGGCCCCATCGCCCAGCAGGCAGCGGGCGGGGCCGAGCTCATGCTGAACCTGAACGCCTCGCCCTACTACCGGGGGCGGCTGTCGGAGCGGGAGCGCATGCTGGCCACGCGGGCGGCCGATGCCGCCTGCGCCATCGTCTATGTCAACCAGGTGGGGGGCCAGGACGAGCTGGTCTTCGACGGAGCTTCCATGGTCATCGACGCCGAGGGCCGCCTGGTGGCCTCGGCGACCCAGTTCGCCGAGCGCAAGC